>NZ_RSCK01000084.1:0-27590 GCF_003991895.1 Chroococcidiopsis cubana SAG 39.79 | reverse complement strand
CCATGTCTAAACAGCCTTCCAGCTCACGTCAGCACTACAAATTAGACTCTTATAGGGGGATTACGGCAAGCTCATTTCAATCCATGTCCTCAATGTGTATTGTCTGCCCACACTCAAGATAATGTCTCCTGGTAGGTTGGTCATGATAAACCAACTGTCTGCCTTGTCTGGGTTGTCGGTGCTACCCTTGGTGATTTGGTAGTAGCGCACAGCACGGCGCAAGACATGCGATGATTTCACGAATGTAGCGGCGTGACTGGGGACGAGAGGCTAACGGTTGGTCATAGGCGTGCAGCGCGGTTGTAGCGTATCTGTTGTCCTTTGGGCTTCCATTCTCCATGATTTGAGCGAATTGCCACAATGTATGGCAGCTGGAACTGATGCAAGATGCCCGTGACATCTCCACTCTCTCCATACAAACTGTCGGCTAGTACTCGTTCAATCACAAAACCAAGGGCAAGAAGCTCCCGAATGATCTCCACTGCTAATTGCGGTTTACTCTTGTAAACATCTCCTACCTTTAAGCGGGATTTCGGTTTGTAGATCTTGAACATTAATGGATAAGTAATGCCATCCACTACTCCATAGACATTGACAGAAACTATGCCATTGGCAGTTTGTCCCAAGTTGCCAATGTACTGCTTCGCCGCATAATCTGTAGCCCTACCTTTTTTGACATCTCCAGTTTCATCAATACACAAGGTCATCGGTCGAACACCAATCACCTGTCGAATCATGTGCAAGCGAGTTGCTCTGACTTGTTGCACATCCCAAACCGCATCTCGTAGAAAGTGATGTAAGCTCTGTCCATCTTTGAGTCCCACAATTTTGGCAATTTCGGGTAACGTTTTGCGTGGCAATGGACTCAAGATCCCGACGTGCAGCCACTCTTGTTGCACTCGTACAGTCGGATGTCACCAAAGATAGCTCGATATCGTTGACAGTATTCATCAACAAAGCCAACGGTCGCTACAGGATTGCGTCGCTCAATCATGGGGTCAGCTAAAATCACAGCTTCTCCTAGCTTAATTTATTCTCAGCAAAGTAACAAAAGAGGGGTAATAGCGGTTTTCAATTGCATCGAACACAGGCTGCTCGGTTGAGTCAGGTTTATTAACTGACGATTAATACACTCATATGAAAACCGCTATCAAGCATTGTTTGTACCACTGTTGACTCACTGTTAGTTTTAGTCTCAAATTGCTCAGTAGCCAGCACTATCCCTTGTTGGCTGCTGTAAAATGAGACCAAAGAAACAAAGTTTTGGTATGCTGTTTGTCGCCCAGTGACAGTACCTTTAGGCGGTTTCCAAAAAATAAGTTACCGGTTAAGCTGGTCGGATGAGGATGTCCCATTTGGGTAACAGTGGATTTCGTTCTAATCTTCTCTCAACTGCACGCATAGCTTTTTTAGTTAGGGAAATGCCTTTTTCATAAGTCTTGAGGTTCAGTTTCACGACAGGCTGCATAGCTTTCCATGTCATACTCCGCGCCCACAGAAGCATGGTAAGAGCATCCGTCAGCTTAGCCCCATTCCAATGCTGCTCTAGAATGCCCCAGCAGCGCTCAATGGGATTATACTTGCTGTGATACGGCGGATAGTAGAGCAGGTGAATCGGCTTGCCAATGTGGTCAGTAAACTCTACCATTCGCTCTTTGAAACTGAGTACGAACCCCACTAGTTTCAGAACCATTATCGACTTTGATCTGGATGCGTCCAGTTGCCTGTTGCTGGTCAACTGACAAGTCGTTCCACCATTCCTGTAGAGTATCAACAATAAAGTCACTGGTTTTAGCGGAACTACCAAAGACCAGGTACAACTGCCCGCTATCCTCATCGACAATCCCGAGCGTGAATATACTTTTCATCAGCCTCAAAATCACGCTCGCTGGCTCGGTTGTCTCCTCGAGTTTGACCAAAGCGAGAGAAATCACCAATGTTGACTGTGGCTTTGCAATCGATGCAAAGAGCGTTTGATACTGTTGTCTGCTTGGCGGTCGTTGGCTTGGATGTGATCGAAGATGGCGTTTGTTTGGGGAATTTTTTTTGAGGCTTGGCTTTGACTGAATGGCACTAAGATAAGCCCAAGAACTTGATGTGCAAAGGTTTTACAGTTTTCCTGCTTGAGACAGACAAAACAGCGCCATCGCAATTGGGTCAGCGGTCGGATTTCCGACCTTTGCTGCTCTAAGCTATCCTGTTGCCCCAACTCTTACCCGATAAGGTTTTCACCTTAACTTAGTGCCATTCGGCTTTGACTACTGGTTTCAAACGGTAGCCCATCCGATTCAAGATCAGCGCCATTGTGCTAGGAGCAGGCACTTGTTCGTCAGGATACCCCTGAGAAGCGCAGTTGCTTAATTGCTTCTGCGGCTGTTAAACGAGTGTAAGCGATCGTTGTCAGAAAACTGGGATCTTGCTGTGCATGAGCTTCGGCAATTGCTCGTAATCTGGCTGCCGCCTCTGGATAACGCTCTTCCCAACTCTTGTTTCCCCCAAAGGCTGCTTGACCTCCGATACAAGTTATCCCCGTCCGCTTTTCTGCCAGCCCCAACTGGACGTTGTTTCTCCCCCAGCCGAAGATTGTTTCTGCTAATCGCGCACTACCTCCACAGTATTTCAGGCACATCTGGGCTTGAAAACTTCGTCGGGAAGCTCCGAGCAGCTTGGAGGCTGCTAGCTGCAAATCTTCAATTTGGGATTGATCGAGCTGATGCTCATGCACAGAAACCCCCAATGCCTTGCTCCTTGATTCTCTACTGCATAGGAGCATCTTAGCTCAACTGGTAATCTATTTGATGGAAACCGCCTTAGGTAGCATTTTCATTTGATAGGTCTTGTTGACAATACCTGACCTATCTTTTTTTACCCTAAAACGGTCACACTCCTCTACTGACTTGGCTTCAGCCGCTTTGTCACCCCGTCAGATTTATTAGTTTGACCAGGCTTTTCTCCTTTTTCTACTTTAATCTACTCAATCGAAATTTGCTATGAGAAATAACTCCTTAATTGCTTTGTTAGTTGTTCTGGTACAGCTGCAGTTTGCCATTTCTTCACTACTATTCCTTCTACTACACTTACTACTGAATAGGTGCGCTTATGTACGTCAATACCAATGAAAACATCCTTTCCTGTATATGAAGGTTTCTTTGACGAGCTATTCATAGCAATCTTCTTCTTAGACTACTACTTGAATTTTCTTGAATTCTGGTGAAGGATTCTACTGGTGCTGATAACTCATCATAGAGACAACACAACCATTTTTTTTCACCATTTACTCCTGTTTTTGCCACACAATTGTCTTGTTAGTTTTCAATAATTCTTACAATCAAGTGCGAAATTTCTCTGCCTACGCCCGATACATGTATGGAAGGATGAACAGTTGAGCTGCAAAGTAACTTCAGTTCGCCAACCTTAAATAGAAAGACTGATAGACTTGATGCCGATTGTCTAACATCAACAAACAAGGAATTAAGTATGAAACGCACAATGACTGCAATTTTTATTGGTACGATGCTAAGTTTTATTAGTTTTATCTTACCTGCAACAGCGACAGCAACTTCAAAAGAAGCAAAGTCTATGCCAAACTTACTTCCCGAACACTTAACCGGCGATATGAAACGAGAGGCAATCTCCTTTATCAAGCAACTTCGTTCCGATCGGCTATTAAGAGACGCACACCCTGTACGTATAGCTAAATGTTTGACTAGGAGGGCACATAGAGGTAGATTTACTTGCTTGTAGAGTGGGATTTCCCCAACGAACGCCTTGTTGCACGCACACCCATGCCTTGCATCCGCACATTCAAGGCAAATGAGAAGGTGCTTACAGCTTACTTTTCACGTTAACTCTCAAACAGTAGATGCGAAGAGGCTTCTAGACTAAATGCATCATTTTTGATAAGGAGGTTCGGCACAGGAAAATTCCCCCGCCGTCACTCCGCCTGAATGTAAGTTTCGTCTTGCCGCCACGAATCTGCGATCGCATTCGGTGAGGATGGAGTCGCTACTTAGGTTGATGCCAGGGAAATTGACTGCTCTTATCCATATTTTCCTGGCGACAGAACCAGAACTTTTTAGGAGGACAGTATGTTTTTTTCAAATGAACAAATTATTGATGGACTGACACTTGCTCTCACAACAGTAGCTTGGGCTGCTGGCTCGATTATTTTAGTAGAGCTAGTAAGAGATGCGTACCATATGCTATCACATCAACTCAAATGGCTCTACCAGCAACATCACATCTGGCATCACAAAGCCTTTCATTCAGACCTTTCAATCGTGAGTGAAGACCTTTACCGTCGGTCGCACTGGCATCACGATGTCCCAGAATCAATTCTCATGTTCGTAGCCTCCTGTCTCTTCCTTGGAGTAGCATATGCAAGCTTTCCTAGTTGGGCTACCCTAATCGGCACGTTTGCCGGAGGAATTTACTATACAACTTGCAGTGTAGTCAGGGCGGTAGCTGGAGGCATGGGTTGGAAGTGGGCAAACAAAGCAGACCCAAACCACGAACCAGGGCAATTTCTTGAGCCTCCCACTCAATGGATAGTAAACAAGTCCTACCATTGGCGGCATCATTTTGAGAATCCTCAAGCATATTTCTCTGGTGTTTATACTTTCGTCGATAAGCTGTTAGGAACAGCAGTTTCCCTTCAAGGAAAAACGGTTGCTGTCACAGGCGCTTCGGGAGCATTGGGGCAGGCACTGCTAAAGCACTTGATTGAAGCAGGTGCTCGGGTAATAGCGTTAACTTCATCTCAAACAGAGCCAATCACTCTTGAAGTCGCAGGCAAGCTTTTAGCGCTAGAAACTATTTCCTGGCAGATAGGGCGCGAACAGGATTTATCTGAGGTGCTGGAGCGAGCAGATATACTTGTGCTGAATCATGGTGTAAACGTACACAAACAGAGAACACAGCAGGCTGCGATCGAATCTTTTGAGGTGAATACCTGGTCTTCTTACCGCCTGCTGGAACTGTTTCTATCAACCGTTCGCACTAGTGAAGAAATTGCCAAAAAAGAAGCTTGGGTTGTCACATCTGAAGCAGAAGTTGCTCCTGCACAAAGTCCTCTATACGAGTTGAGCAAACGCTCTCTAGGCGACCTGGTTACTCTGCGGCGGCTAGACGCACCTTGCACCATTCGCAAAATTCTGCTTGGTGGTTTCCGTAGCAAAATGTCACCCACAGCGACCTTGTCTGCTGATTGGGTAGCTAAACAGACCATCAGTGCAGTCAAGCGCGATATCCGCAATGTGATCGTCTCATACCGCTTTTGGATTTACATCGTGCATCCGGTGCGTGAGTTTCTCGTGTCCAGTTATTTCAGAACTCATAGCTGTAGAGATGCAGAAATCACAACAACAGTAGAAAATAACACCTGTTCAGAGAGAAGCTTAATAGTGTCGTCACTTGAACAAGGATAGGAAAGCTTATTTTATGTTTAATAGAATTCTTGCAAATTAACTCTAGCTCACATTGAGAACATCTGTTGCCTTTATTTCAAGAATTGGCTTTAGTTTTCAAAAATTCCCAACCCTGGTGCGAAATTTATCCCAATTAGCCCGACATCTGTATTGAGGCGTACCAACAAAGAAGATAAGAAATGGTTATTACTATTCCTAGAGGATTAACTCGTCAGCTTCCTAGAGGATTAACTCGTCAGCCGCGGCAGAAGTCAGTGCTAAGAACCGCTCGATTTGCGATCGCAGCTATGTTCTTCATTAATGGTGCCGTATCTGGTAACTGGGTGGCACGCATTCCAGCAATTCAACAGAAACTTGCATTGAGTAATAGCGATTTCGCAGCCGCGCTACTAGGTATGCCGATCGGTATGTTGTTGGTTACGCCCATAGCAGGGTGGTTGATAGCTCGCGTGGGCAGTCGTCCAATCATCAAAATAGCGACGCTGGTCTACTGCTTAGTGCTGTTCTTAGTGGCATTAGCTCCTCAGCAATCTTCACTGGCGATCGCTTTAGTGCTATTCGGCGCTATCAATGGAATTGCGTGCTTGGCTATGAACGCTCAAGGGCTTGCGATTCAGCAGCGCTACAATAGACCGCTGATGGCTTCATTTCACGGTATGGCTAGTGTTGGTAACCTAGTGGGTGCAGCCGTAGGCGGTGTAGCCGCCTCTCTAGGGGTGGCTCCCGTTCCACACTTGCTCGGTGCCGCACTCCTGCTGGGAATAGTTGCAATTTTAAAATCGCGTCGGCTGTTGCCATCGGTTGTTGTCAGCATTAGTCAGGCACCAGTGTTTGCTTTTCCGCAACGCTCGCTCGTTGGTCTAGGAATAGTAGCATTTTGCGGTTTGTTGGCAGAGGGAGCGATGGCTAATTGGAGTGCCAACTATCTCCTGCACGTACTTGATACTGGACCTGGACTGGCAGCACAAGGATATGCAGCGTTCTCGTTGGCTATGGCTTGCGGTCGCTTCACGGGAGACCGGAGTACTCAATATTTTGGTCCAGTTAGGATGGTTTGCTTTGGTGGCACTTTAGCAGCGATCGGGCTGATGTTATCTTTGGTAGTTTCCCAGCCAATCGTAGCAATTTTCGGCTTTGCCTGCTGCGGTATCGGCTTGTCTTCCATCGCTCCGCTCGTGTTTAGTGCAGCTGAACGCACTCCTGGGATAGCCCCTGGCATGGGTCTAGCAGCGGTGGCAACCATTGGCTACTTTGGAGCGTGCAGTTCATCTCTGCTTGGGTTCGCTACTGACTGGCTCACCCTTCGTGGGGCTTTGGGCCTAGTCGTCGTCAGTAGCGCAACAATTGCCGTGCTGGCTCCAACTGTCAAGTTTTGTAGCAAAATTGAAGGAGATGGTGTCAATTTTCATCCGAAAATCGGTTCAACAAATCTGGAAACAATACGCTAGGATCTGGATAATCTGAAATTTTTGTTGGACATTTCATCATACAACCCTGCACGCACTGTGCTGTTTAAATTCTTCAGGGGTTTCCATGTGCCTTAGACTACCCAACCGAATTTGAGTTATGGCAATTATTAACAATAAACGAGTTTATAGAATCCTTACCGTCTTTGCAATAGCCACTGTATTTGGTGGAGTGGCTCTTACGGTCTATACTCAGCAAAATCGGATTTGGGCTGGATATTTCTTTAATGAGGGAGTAATTGAGGATATACAAGGACGGGGCAAAGAAGCAATAGAGAATTATGACCAAGCCATTAAGCTGAATCCCAACTTTGCGAGAGCTTACTACAAGCGAGGACTGACTAACGTTAAACAAGGACGAGTTAACGTTGATCGAGAACAATATAACAAAGCGCTTGATGATTACCAACGAGCACAGAGACTAGATGTTAGATATACTAACTCCGCTGAGTTTTACAATGGATTAGGTGTAGTTTACTTGAACCTAGAAGAATTTCAAAAAGCTATCTCTAATTTCAAAAATGCAATCAAGATTAATCCGAAGGATGATGATTTTTATCATAACCTAGGATTTGCCTATTTCCGCACTAATGACTACGGAAACGCTATAAAGTATGGTAAAAAAGCTTTACAGCTTGATCCTAATAATGCTCTTTACTACAAAAATCTAGGAGATGCCTACCTAGCTCAAAAAAATTATAGGGAAGCGATCGATAATTACATACAGGCAATTAAGATTGATCCGAAGAATGCCTCTTCTTACTTTGCTCGGGGAAAGGCACTCAGTAATCTGAGAGACTACAAAGCAGCGATCGCAGATTATACTCAGGGATTGCCTAAACAAATTGTCTCTGGCATTGGTGTGGAGGTCGATACACAAACTAAAGTACTTAAAGTTGTCAAACTTATTGAATACTCTCCAGCCTGGACGCAGGGAGTAAAAGCAGGCGATAAAATTTTGTTAATTGATGGTAAAAATACAACCAACATGAGTTTAACGGAGGCAACTGATCTGATTCGCGGCGAGGCGGGTACTAAAGTTACCCTGCGCATTGCTCGCCAAGGTAGAAGTGATTTCGACATAACACTGACTCGAGTACAGATTATCGCTCCCGCACTTGCTGAGGTTTACTATGACCGCGGTGATGCCAGATCCAAACTTGGAGATAAGCAAGGGGCGATTGAGGATGTAAAAATAGCTCAAAGACTTTTTTCGGAGAAAGGAAATGTAGTTGGTGACAAAAGAGCGCAGGAACTGCTCAAAAAGCTTCAGCAGTAGCCACACTTGAAGTTTTCAAGTACAGTCTGTCCCAGATCAATTACATTTGGGCGAAATGCTCTTGTAATAGAGCGTGAATAAATCGGTAACGCCCACCAACTTTTTGCAGTAACCGTTTGTCTGTAGCGTAGTTGAGAAAACGGGCATAGTTCCAGGGAATTAACCCGCGCCAGCAAAGAACCGTACGCAGACTGAAGTGTTGAATGCAAGCAAATCCTGGAATCAGCCCACCAATC
This sequence comes from Chroococcidiopsis cubana SAG 39.79, assembly GCF_003991895.1. Taxonomy (NCBI): domain Bacteria; kingdom Bacillati; phylum Cyanobacteriota; class Cyanophyceae; order Chroococcidiopsidales; family Chroococcidiopsidaceae; genus Chroococcidiopsis; species Chroococcidiopsis cubana. The sequence goes on along the minus strand of NZ_RSCK01000084.1, from coordinate 19,183 downwards.
GTCCCAACTATTAGGATATAGTATAGTGAGTTATACAAACCAAACATTAATAAATTCTCATAAGCACTATATATATAAAAAATTTGTGTCAGCCCATAAAACGATCCACAAATCAATCCACCAATTAGGGCATAGATTTTAGCATTTGCTAGCGACTGCCAAATTCCTTGGTTGGGAATGGCTGTTGTCTCTATATCTATGCTAGGACCAGGTACGCCGCCAAATACCGCTCCTATAGGGAGTCCAATTAGCAGCGCGAACGACAAAGAACTAAGCAGGACAAAAAGTGGTAAGTGAATTAGTCCCTCAAGCAGTCCATTACCTATTCCTAAATAGGACAAGTCAATACTCACTCCTGTACTAAGCCCATAGAATAGTGCACAAATTATTCCTATAGCTCCCCCACCCATTAGCCCATAAACTATTCCTCTTTTTGCTCTTATCCAAGACCATTTTAAAGTTTCAACTGTCCTGACTTTTTCTGCCATTCCAATAATAATTCCCCCCATCAGCAAAGTAATCATTGGATCTAGTAGGTTTTCAAAAGAGTTATCGAGCCAGGCAATCAACCCGCAAATTGCTCCTAAAATCAAACCTCCAATTAAGCGGTAAGTCCACCCCTTGAATAGCCCTCCAATCAATCCCCATAACAACCCGTGACCTAGCGCAGTAATCACCACCTCAATTGGTGCTGCAATCAGTCCCCAGAGTGCTTCCCAAATCGGGCCTTCACTTAATACAACAACTAACACCTTAATTAGTAGGTTGCCTAGACTCATACTAAACCCAAAAATCAGCCCTGTATTCAGTCCCACTACAGTTCGATATAGCCGCTTCTGATTGCGATTTTGCAACCAATGAGGCTGCATTTTCTCAATCAAAAATTCCGTCTGAGCCTCTTTTTCAAGCATCTTGGCTAGATAGCTTAGCCAACGTTGAGTCTGCTCTGAGGTTGGCTCCTTCCCTGATGCATAGCATGTTTTACGATTATTCGGTGCCAGCATAGAGCGAATGTAGACATCAAACAAATACTGGCGGCGTTCTTCAAAAGAATTGAACCCTTGCCATTCCCTAGGCAGTATTTCCTGGGAAGCCAACGTCATCATCCTTAATAGTAGTGGTGACTTGGTTAGCTCGCACAAACTACGGTCATCCTCAATACTTTGCCACAACTGTGATTTTGCCTGCTCCAGATATTGCTGAATTTGGTCGAAGCTCAAAGGTTTCAAGCAGATTGCTTCATTAAGCTGCAGCTTGATATGGCAGAGCTTATACTCCTCCAGCCGAGTACACACTACTATTGGCTGAAGTCGATTTTTTTGCTCAAACCGATTAATCGCTTCAATTCCTAGCTTTTGGCGCTCTTTAAGTTCATCTAACCCATCTAGTAGCGGCAACAGTTGCCAATTGTCGAGCCACCGTTTGCCAATATTTCGGGGTATATTATAGTTGGACTTGAGTTCAGCTACTAGCCATTGGGCAATAGTTTGGTTGTCGTTTTTCCAGGAGGAAAGGTTTAACAACACTGGCATCGGCTGATTGGGGTCAAGTTCAGCACGAGCGATCAGCTTCTTTGCTAGTTCCAGCAGAGTTATAGTTTTGCCTGAACCAGGGGCACCTAAGATCAGCAATTTGCCAGCGATCGCTTCCTGGTCAAAGACATCTATAATCTCCGTATTTGGCGGCAGAGGTGTATTAAGCTGATTGCTAGTATTGACATCCACATCCCAATATGGGATCACTTGTTGGGGTTGCTTTTCCTTGTGCAGTTTAATCGGCAACGCTTCAGGTAGCGACGGCTCCAGCCGTTTACTGACTTCATCCTTTACCCGTGCTAGTAACTGATGCCGGTCGTCGGGGAGTTCTTGGCGGCTAAGCTGAGTTGGCGTATCCCGCGCCGTGCTGCTGTCAGTGCTAACACCGCGCAACCGATCGCGAGTTGGCGGGATCGCGTAAGGATGCTGGAAAATCACTGGCAACCAACTGGCACAGGGAAATTTCCTTTCTAGATCCTCCAGTCTTTTTCGCGCTGTCCGCTCTGCTAGATACAGATTTTTATTCTCAATGAGAAAAGCCTGGAGAAAATATTTCAAATATCTCTGAGCTACGAGATCCGGCACCGGTTCGCGCATGACAATCAGTTGCGGAATTTGCAGACGTTCTAGCGCCCGTCCTAACCCTAACCCGTCACAGGAGTTGAAAATTGCCAACTGCAACCCGTTCCTTACTGCCTTTTCCAAGCCACGTTTGAGTTCGTCAATCCTTAAGCTATCTGTTTTATTAATGTAAATGCGACCAGTCACACCCTCACTGCGGCTATGACCTGCGAAAAATAGGATGTCCCAGGATTGCTCCCACAGTTGGTCGCTGATTTGCTCAAGTTGAGGCTCTACCAGGAAGGTGGTTTTGGCATCAGGCAAATTCTCTAACAACTGCCTGTCTTTGTCAATATTAATGCCAGTACTATCGCCCAGAATCGCCAAAATTTTGATCGACTTTTGATCGCGGGGTCTACTGTCGCTAACCAGTTGCTCGTACTCTGTGGCACTCAAACCCACTTCAGCTAATGGGTAATCCTCAAGCAAACTCCACAGTTGCCAAGGAAGTTTCCGTAAAGATTCACTATTAGTGCGAATCAGCACCCGTACCTCTTCTTTAGTGTTTAGCTCCTGGCGACATTTATTCCACAGCGGCACAAAGGAAGGTGAGCATAGCCATGTATTCAGGCGCGATCGCACTAGTTCGGCATTTTCCAGGCATTGTTCTGGGGTGATGTCACCGTCAATAATTGTCGCTATATGTGTGACTCGACTCGTCCCTCTGCCCAGACGGTGATAGCCATCCTGCCATTTGTCATATATTTGGAGCAGATCGGACGCTGGCAAAAAACCGGTCATTTCGATTGAGGGGCGATCGCCCTCCTCGCCAATCTCCAGCCACACCTTTACCCCTTTTGATGAATCCTCTTCTTCTAGCTTTAGTACAACTAACTTCGTCATGTCCAGCACCTAGTGCAATTGTTTTTTCCTTCAGATGACATAATGCTTGGTGACGCTGACATCCCCTAGCGTTACCTTCACGCTGAAATGTTCTTCCCGTTCACAGCTAAACCGCGATTGAATATTCTTGTTAGCCCCTTCGGTACTAACTGCCATCGCTGTTGCTCCCCCTTCATCCAGTATTGCCAACTGTAGCCCTTCTGGTAGATAGGTTTGATCGTTATAAGGCTGCACTCCCACAGTAACTTCCATTTCGTCGGTAGGGATTCGGGGAAATTTCACTACTAGTTCCACTAATTGTGGCATCGGTGGGCGACCCAAATCAATCCGTTCGGTTTTTTCCCCTATTGTCACTGCTTCTCTAAATTCTCTAAAACTCCACGCCATCTTTACCGTTTGAGGAGACAGTAGGGACTCAACGCTCTGCCAACCTGTCTCGATCTGCTTCTCAAACCATTGACTCAACCGCTCCACGATGGGAGTTTCGTTAGTTTCAGTTGTTTTGTGAGTTTCAGACGCCACGATAGGAGTTTTGTTAGTTTCAGTTGCTTGGTGAGTTTCACTTAGGCTTTCTAGGTACTCAAGTAAATCATCAATGGTTTGCAACTGGCTAATGGCTAACTCAGTAGTTTCTACTATTTTGCTGAATCCAAGCAGAGTAGCTTGTTGAAATTCTGGCTCTAGGGAAACTACGACTATGCCAATTCGGTCATCTGGTACTTCCGGTGGAATGTAGCAAATTGGTGTATTCGATTGCAAGGATTCTGGTGTGACGGCACGACATTCCAGATGACCCAATCCAGGCAACATTAGGTCGGCTACATCGGCAGCCAGACGTAGAACTTGATTCCAACTATCGCTGGCTTGCAAGTCAGTGGGAATTTGCATCATCTGCATGTAGTCATTTACTACACACACAGCCAAAGTGTTGTAATATACTTGGCGCTGCTTTTCTGCTGTAGGCTGAAGGCTGGCAAATTGCTGCGCTTTTTTGAGTGCTGCCCGAGTAATAGACAGTGGGATTGATTTTGCGTTGATTGTATCGATGCTGTAAACCATTGCAGTTTTCCTTTAGTTCAAATGTGCCTCCATTCCATATATCTCTGCTTTAAGCAGAATTTTCGCAACAAGGGGAGGCATCTACGGTGATAGAATAGCCATCTACTACATACACAGCGAAAGTGTTGAAAAAACCTGGCGCTTTTCCGATTGCTGCTTGAGTAATAGACAGTGGGATTAATTTTGCTTTGATTGTATCGATGCTGTAAACCATTGCAGTTTTCCTTTAGTTCAAATGTGCCTTTCATTTTCTAAAAAATTCAAAAATTACGTTGGCACAATTTGGAATTTTATTCATTACTAGAATGCTTCTTGTTCGAGTGATTCTTCCTGTCCTTTTCAGCACTATCATTTTCAGCACTATCGTCTATGTCATATCCCTGCTCCTTACTAGAATGCTTCTTGTTCGAGTGATTCTTCCTGTCCTTTTCAGCACTATCATTTTCAGCACTATCGTCTATGTCAGTATCCCTGCTCCTTGGCAAAATTTTGCAACAAGGGGAAGCATCTACGGCTATAGAACTTGGGTAAATCTAGCTTTTCTGCTTTATTCAGTTCAAATTGTGCCCAAATATTGTCCCACTCCTTTGCCTCAGCAAATCCTTGAGGCTTACCTCCAGTCAATGCCCAAGGTTGAAATTGGGGAGTAACATTTTCCCAGGCAAAATTTTCCCATTCGGCTATTGGTATGATTCTTAGTAGGATTAAGACTTGGGCATTGATTTCAGGACGTTTTCTAAAGATGGTGTTGCGTAACACTCCGTCAGAATCAGTTTGTACCCAGTCTCTGGTTTCTTCTAGCATCGGTGGGATATCGGGGGAAGCTTTTAATGTATCTACTGGGTCAATTATTTCCCCAGTCTCTTTTGACGTAAAGTGAGGCTCGGTTCTAGCGTTTAACGAATCTTCCTTTATGCGAAAGTCTTGCAGTCGCCGTTTGAGATAATAGTTGATCCAATTAATGACACTGCCACGGTTGGGGTCATACTTCTCTATATTCTGGCAACAATACTTCCAAGTTTCTTGCAGGGCATCGTGATAGTAAAATTCGTTCTTTTTCCAAAGTTTGCCAGACTTCGTGACGTCTTTCACTATCTTGTTGAGTTTTTTCCGCCGCTCACGACTGTCCGCTGGGTACGAACAAGCTTCGGCAACAAGCTGTTGAAAGCATTCTCTTAAATTATCTTCACTATTGCAGTTAGCCAAAGCGCAAGCCTCCTTAACAGTCGCTCTCCCTATTATGAACACACCGTCCCACTGGTTTTACTCCTGCTGTTGCAAATCCATAACTTGATGTTTTGGCTCTAGACGAATTCAGTCTAATACTCATCTATCAGGGTTGAGTTAAAAGATTTCGCAGTTTTCTCCTAAAAATTTTCCACCTGTCAATTATCCGTTGATTAGGCAACTGGAACGCGCTCCGCCCATTTAAACCTGCTCTCATAGTCTATCAACATTAACGGATAATTTACAGATAGATAATTCTTAAATCAAGTGCGAAATTTCTCTGCCCACGTCCGATACATATATGGAGGGATGAACAGTTGAGGAGGAGCTACAAAGCAAGCTCAATTCGCCCACCTCAAATAGAAAGACTGATTGTCTTGATGCCGATTGTCTAACATTCACAAAAAGGAGTAATTTATGAAATTTAAGATTGCTGCAATCAAAGCTAAGATCGTTGCAATGTTTGCAATGCTTGCAACGACTGGTGCTAGTTTACCAGGATCAAATATTAGACCTCCTGCACTAACTGTGCGGGATGCGAAAGGTCGTAGTTGAGCAAGTCTGTAGATAGATTGAATCGTAAGCCAAACTCTGTGGCAGTTGTGATAGTACTTAGCGATCGGCTTTTCAAGTTGATTCATCGGTGTAAGGTTATTTACACAGTACTGGCTATCTTAGGTTATTACCTAATTGGTCTCACAATTCAAGTGCGTGTACTCTACCTCACTGAGGCTTAAAATAGTACTGATATCAATTATCAAGGAAGAGTATATTTGCTATTTAGTACCTTAATGTCTCTGGTCTCCTTGGTAATCTACATAATTATGGGTTTGTTGGGAGAAATTGTTTCCCAGCAGTGGCTCTACATTTCTCAAGGATTGCTAATAGCTATTTCCATAGTGTTAGCCAAAAAGAGTGTTTCGGTTGTCAAAAGGACTCTAAGCCTATAAGCTTTTACGACACAAGTAGTTCTCGATTGCACCAAATTACTACTTTTGCTAATGCAGCTTTGATGAGTTCTGTGTCCACTAATTCAAAGCTTGCTTTTTAAACAATTAGAATTCAACTACTTCAAAGGAACTTAAATATGAGTCTAGTCAACCTCCTGAAGTCTAAGAGTTGGGAGACACAACACCTTTTCTTAAGGCTCTTTGCTCTCGAAGATTTCGATGCTGTTTATCAGATATACAGCAATTTTGAAGTAATGCGCTATATTGACAAAGGAGTCAGAACAAAATCAGAAGTACTCGTAGAATTAAATAGTTACATAAAGCATTGGCAAGAGTATAACTTCGGACCGCTTGCAGTAATTCACAAGGAATCAGGAAAGCTCATTGGTCGTTCTGGGCTTTACCTAAGCGATCGCTCCCCTTTTGCTCAGCTAGGTTATGTTCTAGATCTGCTTTACCACAAACAAGGGCTGGGTGTAGAAGTAGCAAAATCAAGCTTGAAACATGCTTTGAGGAACTAAAACTAGATCGGATTGTGGCTTTTGCCATGCCTGCCAATCTTACTTCCAACCGAATTATAAAAACAAAATTGAGAATGCGGTTTGTAGAAAACATTGAATATTCTCAGTTTCAGTAGAACTGTTACAGGGTTTTTTACAAAGAGTATTTAGCAGCTCGAAGTAAAGCGCAAGGAAAGCTTGAAGACCTACAATGCACCCTAATAATTAACTTTTAATAAAGGTGCGATCGCTCTTCCTGTATAAAAATCACCTTCTTCAACTCCCCACAACTATGCTAAAAATCATCTTGCCTTTCCTATTAGTTTTCATCTGTTCCCCACCTTTAGCAATAGCAGCTTTCGCCTTAACTGTTTACATCCTATGCCACAACCAAAATCATCCTGAAGAAAGGCAAGTACAGCTAGTATTTTTCACCAGCTGCTTGCTAGCCTTAGCTGCACTTGGAGCAGTTTTTTAGTAACTGATGTTTATTAATGAGAGTGCTATATGGAGAATATTTTTTCGATGTGTTATTTCTAGATAGCAGTTTCCGTTAAGCTTTTGCAGGAGTGAGCCGTGTAGAGAATTAATCGCCGCACTGATGAGATTAAATCCTCACAAACGTAAGTATTATCAATGCGGTCTATGGGTTATGAAGTTAATTCTCTCTGCATCCTAGCTCTGTTTGTCACCCCGTCAGGTTTCAACCAGAGTTCCCAAATGAGTTTTATAAGATATTTAGGCTAGAACAATGAATCTTTTTGACAGCAAGTTAATTAGGCAATTAATGCTCATATTATCATGCGTCCTGCTTGTTGTCACTGTCGTCCGTCCTGCGCGAAGTGCAGAACGGATTGGAGTGTCCTATAGTTGTTTATCAAGCTCAATTCCGCTCTCACTTTTGGAAACTTATGCTCGCACAGGTCAAATTGACAGCAAATTCGCTGATTATGCTCCCAGAATCAATTCAAAGCAACTCGCTCAATTGCAACAATTGTTATCCACTAAAATTCCACTCAATTCTGTTGCCGTTTCTCAGTTTCTACACACCCCGATTGGAGAGGAACTGCTAGGGCGCTTAGCGCAGGTGATTCAAACTGACGATCTCGCATCCGAGTTTCATGCCCTACGAGATGCCATGATTCTAGCCGCGAGAAATCCACAAGGATTCACGCCTTTAGAGGTTCTACGACAGTTTCCTTCTGAAACCGTTTACATCAAGCTTGAAAAAGCGCTTGCTTTGGTTGGAGAAGTGAATCAGTTTGTGAATCAGACCAACGATGCAAGTATGGTTGTCAATCAAAAAGCGACGCTAGAGGCACAGTTTCCCTTTGACCTTTCAAGATCTGAAAACTTGCGGCAACCCGGAAGACTGGCTTGGAAGAAGCAAACTTTGACTTTGAGCGATCCAGAGCGCGATCGACAAATTCCAACCGATCTCTATCTTCCGCATTCAAGAACACGACATCCGATTGTAGTCATTTCTCACGGGCTGGGTTCCGATCGCTTCAGTTTTGCCTACTTAGCAGAACATCTCGCCTCTTATGGATTTGCTGTTGTCGTTCCAGAACATTCTGGGAGTGATTCAAATCAGCTAGCAATGCTGCTAGCTGGAAGAGTGAGAGATATTACCTCGCCACAAGAATTTCTCGATCGTCCGATAGATGTGAGCAAGTTGCTGAACAAGTTGGAGCAGTTATCTCGCTTCGATCCTGAGCTTCAGGGGCGATTAGACTTGCAAAGCGTAGGGATTGTTGGGCAGTCATTTGGAGGATACACGGCTTTAGCCGTTGCGGGCGCGACGTTTCAAGCGCAACATCTCAAAACTATGTGTCAAGCGTCTCAAGATTCGCTGAATCTGTCGCTGTTGCTGCAATGCGGGGCAACCCAACTCCCTCAACTGCCTTCCCATTTGTCCGATCCTCGAATTAAAGCCGCGATCGCAATCAACCCTTTTAGCAGTGCAATCTTTGGGCAAGCTGGGCTGAGTCAAATTAGAGTGCCAACGATGATTGTTGCGAGCAGTGCAGATACGATCGCGCCCACTCTACCTGAACAAATTCAACCCTTCACTTGGCTAACAACACCTAATAAATATCTAGCCCTCATAACGGGTGCAACTCATTTTTCTGCGCTCGCTTCCTCTCCAAATGAAGCAATTCCGGTTCTTCCATTCGTTGTTGGGACTAATCCTATACCTATGCATCAGTATCTTAAGGCACTTAACGCCGCTTTTTTTAAGACGTATTTGATGAATCAACAACAGTATCGCTCCTATCTCAGTGCAAACTATGTAAAAACAATCAATCAATTACCCATCCAGCTTGCACTGGTGAAAACACTTAGCACAAGCGACCTATCCAAAAATTTAGAAGACAGGCTAAGCTTAAATTTGAGCGCATGCATTTTGCTTTTACTGGTATTCGCTCCCTTCCCGTTATGGGACTGGGCAAGCAACAGCGTTAAACCCTACACTCGACGGCTGATGTAGCGACAACTTGGGCAACGTGCAGCCGAGGTAATGGCGATCGCGGTTCAATGTTGGGTAGTGCTTGGTGGATGGTGTTGTCGGGACAATAGTCCTCAGCCAAAAAACAGCCGTAGCAGTTACACCTCATGTTTAACGGCAAACACCAAAAATAGATCTGGTCGGCGATCGCCACTCAGAACACGAACTGCCCGCTCGACTGCTTCGGGAATGATGGAGGGATCGGCGACAATCGCACCAAAATCTCGATGAATTGGCTGCATGGTGACTTATTGCATATTGCGTTTAATCTACTATGGATGTGCTTTAGACCCACGTTATCGAGAAAGACTGTGGCAGTTGCTTTTGGCGATTATCTGTCTTGCACTTACGGCACTCAACATCCTAGCTTCTATCGTGCATTCAGTCAGCATATGACCATCTTTAACAAGTTTCAACAATCGTCCACAAAATCGCGAAATTTATCTGAATTATCCGATAGATATTTAGAGAGACAAAGGGCTAGTAAGTAAGAGTTTCAAAACTACCCAATTTCATCATCGATCGCAGCCATCTCCCATTTCTATAGAACTTTAAACTAGAGAAAAAAGAGGAAAAATGGAGTCAACTATTAAACTTGCTCCGTCAATGAGAAAAAGTAACGGGAGCGAGAAGACAATTAATTTTTCTAAAAAAGATCTAAATTTGTTGGATAAATCAATGGCATCAGGTGTATCGCTTAACTTTGAACAATTTAACTCAAGTTTGGATTTAGACGGACTCATCCAAAAACCGTGGGGACGTGAATATCGAATCTACGCTGACAACTTTTATGACATCTGGCAATTAGACATTTTACCTGGGCAATCAACATCAATGCACTGTCACCCTCGTAAAGAGACTGCACTCTTGTGTCTGGAAGGTAAGGCAAGATTTCATACTTTAACTGAATCTCATGCGCTTGAAACAACGAACTTTATTCGTATTCGCAAAGGTACTTTCCATGCTACTGAAAACGTTGGTAATTCCCCTTTAAAATTAGTAGAAATCGAAACCCCTCGCAACAAGTTCGATCTCATTAGAGCCAAAGACAAGTATGGGCGGCAAGGTCACTTCTACGAAAAGCAAACTTTAGATTGCAAGTTAACCCAGATGGAACAAATCAATTCGATCGCCGATGCCAAAATCCGAACGAGTTGCATTCACAACGAATACCGCTTTGGGATTGAAGCAGGGAGGGACATTGTTTGCCGTCGCAACTTAATCTTTATTATTTCCTTGGGATTGAATCAGGCGATCGCTCAGGATATTCAAGTATTTCCAGGTACTACTTTACCTATTTCTTCCTTAGAGAAAGACGATTTCTACTTCACCATCGCTCGTAATCTGTAATTCAATCGACTAATTGGAGAGACAAATGTATAACGCAGTTATCATTACCGGACCTGGCTTTCAAGATCACGATGTGGTCTACACTTACTACCGCTTAAAAGAAGAAGGGTACGCAGTTAGCGTTGCAACTAAGGGAGGAACTTCAGTCAGCGGTAAATACGGGGTGCCGTTACCGATAGATAAGACTGCTAACCCGCTGATTTCCTTTGACGATTTGTCCGTCAGCAAGTATGACGTTGTGATTCTCACTGGAGGACACGAAGCACCCGATCGCGTCAGGCAAGACAAGAAAGTTTTAGAGTTCGTTGCTCAAATGAACGCAACTGGAAAGATTGTCGCTGGCTTGTGTCACGGTCCTTGGATCATGATTTCAGCTAGAGTTCTTAAAGGTCGGACTGTCTGTGCCTATGTCGGTATGGTCGATGACATGGTTAATTCGGGAGCCAATGTCATCGACGCAGATGTGGTAACGGACGGCAACATCATTACCTGTTCTTACTACGGTCAGGTCGGAAAGTTCATGAAAGCCGTCTTTACGGCGGTTGAAAAGCTTAATACAACTACCAAAACGCCAGAACTTACGCTCGGCTAACTGCACGGAGTAGCCAGTAACGATTTCTAATTCTAATACACAAGCCAGTCGTCCATTAGGCGACTGGCTTTGGAGAAATACCAATGCAAAAAGTAATTGCTCTAGATTTTGATGGCTTAATTTGCGACGGATTGAATGAATGTATTCTAGTCACTTGGAACGGACATTACGGTAAGGACTTATCTGCCTTTAGCGACGAAGGACTAGCATCCATACCAGTCGAATTTGTCGAACGATTCAAACACTGCCGAAACTTTGCCAAACATCTCGGTCATTTTATCGTTCCATTGGTTGACTTGATGACTCCCATCATCTCACAAAATGACTTCCAAGCAATTTATGCGGCGATCGCACCGAAAGTTGTCGATCGATTCATAAAGCAAGTAACCGAGTACAGGCATTGGAGCCGTCAGGAGAAATCGGCAGAATGGTTGCATCATCACAGTTTATATCCAGGGATGGAAAGGTTTTTATCTCAGCTCGACATACCTATTACATATATAGTGACTGCTAAAGATAGCAAATCGGTTAGGGAAATATTGAGCAGTGCTGGAATTCAATTTGATGAAAGCCGAATCTTTGGCGAACAAAACGTAAAAATTGAAGCTTTACGCCAGATTACACACCTCCAAGGGATTCCCCCTCACTGCCTTCACTTCTTCGATGACAACATTCTGAATGTGGTGGAAGCCCAGAAAGCTGGATATAGCGCTTACTGGGCAACCTGGGGATATAACGCGCCCGACCATTTTCACATTGCTAAAGAAAACTCTGTCATTAGCATCAGTCTACCAGAGTTTCTGGAAAATCAATTGGAGGTGATACACCAATGACTAGATTACAAAACGCACTAACTGTAACAAAAAGCCAAGAGCGGCACGAACGTTTGCTTTGGATTCTTGTTGCCGCAACGTTCTCGATCTTTTTTCAAGCATATGCGATCGCGCCGCTCATTCCTCAACTCTCTCAAGCATTCGCGATTTCCAATCAGACAATTGGTCTGATGATTCCAGCATACTTAATTCCTTATGGGATAGCCTCATTCATCTACGCCTTACTCTCGGACTATATCGGACGACGGCGGATCTTACTAACCTCGCTCCTAGCCTTTGTTATTTTGACCTGCCTGACAGCAACGGCACAGTCCGCCTCACAAATGATTTTCTGGCGCTTTCTAACTGGGCTAGGTGCTAGCGGTGTAATTCCACTAGCGTTGATCTCGATCGGTCATCTCTTTCCGTACGAACGGCGCGGTCGTCCGCTCGGTTGGATATTTGGGGCAATGGCTGGCGGTATGGCTTTCGGTTCAACCTTTGGCGCTTTACTTGAGCCACTCGTCGGCTGGCGTGGGATTTTCCTCGGAGTTAGTCTTTTTGCAGCTTTTGTTCTGTGGCTACTCTTACCGTATCAGCATCTATTGGGAGACGCAACGCCATCAACCGCAAGCAATTTTCGCGACTTATTTGCTACATTCAAGAAATTGCTTGGGTCTGGGCGGGGACAGCGAACCTATGCATACGTGCTTCTTAACGGAGTTTTTCACTCAGGAGTTTATACGTGGCTCGGTCTGTACTTTCAAGAGCGCTACGGTCTGGGGTCGGCTAGCATCGGTTTCGCACTCCTTGGGTACGGAGTTCCAGGGTTCTTGCTCGGTCCAATCATCGGGCGAGTTGCAGATCGATGGGGGCGGAATCAGCTGATACCGTTGGGCTTTGGAATTGCCGGAGTCTCAGCAGCAATTCTGATGTTTGATATTCCTTTGGTAGTTGCTGCTGGGGCGGTAGCAAGCCTGTCACTCGGCTACGATCTGACACAGCCTTTGCTAGCTGGGATTGTCACTACCTTGAACGGAAAACGCGGCGGGCAAGCGATGGGACTCAATGTTTTCATTCTATTTATTGGGTTTGGTATTGGTAGCTTCCTTTTTGGCGAGGCCATGAGGCTCGGTTTCAATGCAGCGCTGGGAGTCTTTGTCGCCGTCGAACTGGTAGCTACCCTGGTAGCAATCCCATTGTTCCGCTCCGAAGGCTTAAATCTAAAGCATAACAGCTCGCGTTCTAGCTCTTGCTCAAACAGGAAAAATAGTAGCACGCTCTGAGCAATATCTATGGGGTGACAATCATAGAAAAGCCCGCTCAAACTAGCTCTTTTTTGAACGTGTCCTGACACCTACATTATGTTCTTCTCAACAATTCTAGAAAAAATTGAGTTCTTTGCATGTGAATATCTGATTTTCTGAAAGCAAGCCAAATAACGTTCATTACAGGTCTCTTAGGATTTAGTATTAGTGTAAAGCGATTTTCCTCGACCGAATTCTCACATAAATAGTCAGGCAAAACACTGATACCTAGCCCCAATTCAACAGCTTGACGAATGCCTCTGAGGTCGGGAATGATTAGTTTTGGATCGACAGCAATCCTTCTGCCAAATACAGTACGCCAAAAACGCCTGATAATCGGTAGCTCTTCACTGTAAGAAATAATTGATTGCGTAGTCAGCCATTTTTCGAGAGTAATTAAGCCTTCATTGGAGGCATCGGGGATATTTGGTATGTTTACATCTTTTGGTCCGACCAGCCAAAATTTTTCTTCAAATAAGGGTTGATAAACTATCTCAGACTTTTGAATTTGGAGTGTGGAAATTACTAGGTCGAGGTTGCCAGATACTAATTGTTTAATCAAAGTCTGTGCTAGCCCGAATGTCACCGTATAGTAGTTATCATCACTCTTAGGTAACCTACCAAGAATCCTTTCCATAAAAAACTCTTGTGGCGCACCGAGCCGAACTATTTGGGACATAGAAGCTGGTGATATTTTGCTAACTACTGACTCAAGCTGTTCGATGGAATCGGCAATTTGATTGTAGAGTCGCATACCACCAGGGGTTGGAATCATACGCCTTGGGGTTCTTTGGAACAGAGAAATTTTCAGCTCCTTCTCCAAGGCAGCAAGATGCTGACTGACAGCTGGCTGTGTCAGATTCAGCACTTGCGCGGCACCCGAAACTGTACCAACTCGGTAAACCGCCATGAAACTACGATACCATTCAAAACTTACCATAAATATATTTATAGCTAAATCTAAAAAATATAATTTGATTTATATACTAACTCTACCTAAGATGAAAGAGACAGAAAACTGTCTGTCTCTCATCTCTGAAGCTCTGTTTTCAGAGCAATTGAAACTTGTCTAGTTCTACAAGTTTCAATTGCAATCTAAGTTGTTGCTAATAGCTAGTAAAAAGTACGTGTTGCACTTCGATTTCAAGTGTTGAAAATTATGTAGGGGCAAGTTGAAAAGCAGCGAGAATTTACTTCTAATTTCCTATCGACTAAATCGCTTTACCTCTTATCTCTTACCTCGATCCCTACTTGACGATCGCACTGTAATAAATTCATTACCTCGACAGCTTTGCGAGAAGCGTTGGGGTTATCGATCCGAAGTATAATTCAACTCCACAATCTCTTATGATTTCCCAACAACTTGTAGCAAATGAATCTACTTCTCTAGTTGAGTCTAGTGAATCTGCTCCTCTAGTTGAGTCGGGTACATCGATCGCTATAGAAGCGACACAAGCAGATACTTTAATCCCACTAAATTCCGACGAACAACGAGATCGCGAGCGATTGGAGTTGAAGGTAGAGCTGGCGTTCCGCCAGGCAGGTAAGGCGCTAGCCGAATTGAAGGACAAAAGATTGTATCGCTCTACACATAAAACGTTTGAGCAATACTGCCGCGATCGCTTCGACTTAAGTAGCGATGCTGTTTATCTAAAAATTAATGCAGCTAAAGTTTACGACAATATTGAGGAATTTTTACCGACCATTGGTCGGCAAATTCCCATGCCGACCAGAGAGCGCCAGCTACGAGATATAGGCAAAGCAGGTATGGAGCCAAAAGAACAGGCGGATGTTTGGGCAGAAAGTGTAGACGAAGCTGGAGGCGGACTTCCCAGCAGCTCTATCGTTAACAAAGTTATCAAACGACGTAAACAAAAGCCCTTATTGCCAGTTCAAGATGAATGTCAAGTAGGCAATATCTTTGTTTTAGTCGGATTCAAAGGTCAGGAAAAGAAATATAACGACTGTTGGGCGGTCGCAACAGAACTAACAGACTCGACGGTAACTGTTGAAGTAGACGATAGGACTTTGATTGTGAAGCCAGAAAACTTGAAGAAGATTGATTCACCAGATGTTCAGCAGCAGATACTAGAAATTTTGCAGCGGATTAGACGACTACGCAAGGTAAATCCACTCGATCGAGGTGCAGATAACCTTCTCAAAAATTTAGTCAAGCAAACTGACTTAACTCCTGTGGAAGAAGGCTTGTTATCTTGGATAGAGAACTATTACCGCGTGGAAGATTGAGAATAGAGCGGCAATATCTTCTGACACTTGAAGAAGCATACGCACACCCTGAATTTATTATTGAGAAGTTACTAACAGCATTAGATGCTCTCAAACCCCAATCAGATAAATGCGAAATCAATTTAACTTGGCATAAGCTGATTGACAAAAATAAAAACTGTCTCTCAACCATAAATTCAGACTAAAAGACGAGGAAACTTTATCATCTGTCAACAATAGCAATTTGCGATCGCGCACTATACGTTTAAGAGGCAAAACATGAATCTCATCTATCGCGCCATGATATACGAGCGCAATCCTGACAAGCTTCCAGATCGTCCATTCCAGCAAGTTCGTGAAGCTGGAGCAGCATATAACTTGAGTTATCGTGGAGTCACCTATCGTGTTGACCCCAATATCAAGCAGAGTGAAGTTTTTGTAAAACCAGCAGCTTATGAATTGATTTATCGAGGAATGACTTATTCGGTGAATCGAAACGAACAAGGCAAGGTTATAGCTATTACTTCATCTGCAAACTGTTCTCTAAAATGGCTGATTACGTTGCGAAAATTGGTATTAAGCTGATAAATATTCGCTTTGAACATTTAGCTTTGACCTTAGAGTAGTAACTGCTACTACTGGCATACCATTCGCATCTGTAATACTGTGGTTCGGTATTCCCTTACCTACTAAATATTGTTGACATTATTATACTGGTTCATGCTTTAATACTTTCAGCAACCTTTACCCACGAGTTTATTCACGGCAACATTTTTAAAGACCGCCAGCTAAATGTTCTCTGGGGTCAAGTGATGACTCATCTTAACGGAGCTTACTATGCGACTTGGAAAGACTTGGTAGCGCATCATTTCAACCATCACATCTATCACGCCGATTTTGTTGGGTTTGATATTCCTGCTCATCTTAATAGCAAGAAAACCTGGAAACGCTGGACGTACATTATTTTTGAGTGGTTGTATTTTCCACTATTTGAATTTGAACTGCGTTGGCAAATTATCCTTGCTCCCTTTTTTGAGCCGAAAAAATATTATCTAATCGGTCGAAGTTTGGCGTTAATGCTTTACCGCACGGCAGTATTTGTTCTCTTAGGTTGGTTTTCTGGGAAGGCAGTTATCTTGTATGCGATCGCGTACATTTCGTTTGTCAATATCATGCGCTTTGCCGATGCTTTTCACCACACTTTCGAGTACGTTATTATCGGGCAAGAAATTTCTAAGCGCGATCGCATCTACGAGCAAGCTCATACCTTTTCTAATCTAGTCTCAGTAAAATATCCCTGGTTAAATCTTTTGTTTCTCAACTATGGCTATCACAACGCCTATCATCACAATAAGCGTTGTCCCTGGCACGAATCACCTCAGTCACACCAACAGGTGTTTGGAGAACAACCAGGTGGATTCTTGGCACTACCGCAGTTAGTTAGCAACTATCATCGCTATCGAACTAGTCGGTTATTCTCTGGACAGGGAGAAGCAGTATTAGAAGATAGTACCCTGGATGCTTTTACAGGTGGAGTTGCGGTTTCTTTTCTCACTCCGCCATAGGTAAATACAAATCTGGTTAAAGCGCACCGCATCGGTTCTCTTGGTTTTGTTTAGGAATAAGAAAGAAGTAATCAGGCAAGCGATATGAACTTTGATTTTGATGACTCAACTCCATTAGCTCCTACTGAATCCTCTTCTCTTGAATCTTCTTCTCAGGGCGAGTTCAGCAATTTATTACCTAAAGCTGCTCAAGCAAAAATTGTACAACCACCCTCCCCAGAAGAGCGCGCGGAGCAGTCAAAACCCCTTTCCCAAGACGAACAAGAGTCAGAAGAACAAGAAGAAATTTTACAACCACTCTCCCCAGAAGATCAACGCGATCGCGAGCGGTTGGAATCGTATCTCAAGCAGAAATCCTTGGAAGCCTACTATGGCTGGGGTCAAGCACTCGCCGAAATCCGAGATCGAAAGCTGTTTCGTTCGACGCACAGAACATTTGAAGATTACTGCCAAAAAAAATATGGATTTACTCGCCGTCACGCCGATTACTTGATTAAATTTCCTCCTTTGATGGACAATTTGATGAGAACAGATTGTTCTCAAAATCAACCTGATAAAAATTCAATTCAGATTTTTGCGAATATCCTTCCTATCAACATGGCGCAAGCTAGGCATTTATTTAGCTTAAATCCCGAGCAGCAGCGGCAGGTATGGAAAAAAGTCGTAGAAGAAGCAAAAGCCTCTAGTAAAGATATAACTGCTGATTTCATCAAAGATATTGTCAAGCAGTACAAACAAGAGAATAATGTCGTGCAGGACAAAAAAAAGCGCACAATACTTCCACAAGAGGATTGCCAAGTAGTTGCACAAGAGGATTGCCAAGTAGTTGCACAAGAGGATTGCCAAGTAGGTGAGATCTTCACTTTAATCAGTTTCGAAGATCAGGAGGAAAAATACAATTGCTGCCTTTGCAGAATAGTAAAGCTAAAAGACTCTAGAGTAATTGTCGAAGTTAGCGATGGAACTCTTCTTACTGTGAATCCTGAAAATCTAAACCAGAAAATTGATTCACCCGAAGCTCCTCAGCAGTTGCCGCAAGATTGGGAGAGGATTAGACGACTACGCAAGCAGAAATCCCGCGATCTAGGATTAGACAGAATTTTAAAATGTTTAGGAACATCTGAGCCTCTAACTGTTGGGGAAAGATTTATTTTGTCTCGCATAGAGGAATTCTACAAACTGGATGATTGCATCAGCGCACCGGTCACAAGTTAAGGTTACTAAACATTTGTCAAGAGTCAGACTGAGATGGTGTAAAACTCATAGCAGATAAGAAATAGAGGGATGAAGCTATGAGTCGGAGCAACCGCGACCATGCCAAGAAGCAACATCGCCCGATGATAGAAGATGAAACCATTGCCTCTCAATTAGAAGCTTTATTGACATCAGCGATTACAAGACAAGAAAAATACTATCGGCGCTGGTTGAAGTCAGTATTTTGAACTAACCTAAAGCTTTTTTCCCTTGATTAATTCAGGGATTGTTTCAATTCCTCTTTCTTTTTTAGTAGCGATCGCTGTTTCTTTTCTGACTAGCGAACCCTCAACAATTCAGAAGTTTAGCGCGGTCGAACAACGGATATATACTGGGGAAATTTTAGGCGATCGCACGGGGCAAAATCTGGGAGCAACAGCAAAAGCTCGCTTAGTTCGAGGTTTTGAGTTCAGAGCTGCGCGATCGCGTAGCAGTATTACTTATCGCCAAGCAAGAATAGCAGTTCGCATTCACGTCATTTTAATCGAGAGGTGAAATATGAAACTCAAACTTTGCTACCGTGGCATACCATACGACCGTCATTCTTCTGCTCAATCAGATCGTCCATTGCGTCAAGTGCGTGAATTTAACACAGCCGATTGCCGCAGATATCGTGGCGTAACGTATTGTGTCGCTCCTCATCCCCGACCTGCGGAAGTGCCTGCAAAACTAGCAATTCATAAGTTGATGTATCGAGGTGTAACTTACTACAAGTTGATATATCAGGGCATCACCTTTTTAATCAATCGAAATGTCTAAGGATCGTGGATTAAATAAGGTGTAATAGTTTCAGTTGACTCTGTAAACTAGAGAAGCAGACTGATGAACAGGTG
>NZ_RSCK01000083.1:0-27618 GCF_003991895.1 Chroococcidiopsis cubana SAG 39.79 | reverse complement strand
GCCGTCTTTAGATATCCATCCTCATGGCTTGCCAGCTCTACCTCCTACTATTTTTTGAGCCGTCGAACTCACGTTGTTAAATATACTCCGTATCGCTTGACTTTTCACAGGAGAGATCTATACTCCTGTCCTCCTGACTCACTTCAAATAGGATAAAGAAACCACTAAAACCGGGGAAAATTTAGATGATTTTCGCTCTTTTAGTCACAAAAACATATTTCAGGGTAAATTAAGATTTGTAACTGTCAGAGAAATTAGGAGTTAGTCTATAATCTGAGGCAACACTTGGCTGGCTGGCAGATCTGTACTAACTATTTAGTATTAGTTCACATTCATACCCAGGACTGAGAAATTATGTTTTTAGAGTAGGTGTAATGAAATACAGGCGAGAGGTTGAGACGGAGTAATTTTTTATAGTTAAAGTTTGCGTAGCAGCTAGTTATTTTTGTAAAAAATGTATCATTTGAAACATCTGCTAGGAGGATTGCTGAATGACTGAATCCGTGACAATTTCTCGCCCGTTTCCCAAGTCAAGACTACAGCAAGTCCATTGGTCTCCCTATTTACTGATTGGTATATTGGCTAATGCTGCCATTTGGTGTTCGGCTTTAGCGTATTTAAAGCTTAAAGCTCCAACCTATACGAGTGGATGGGCTGTTAACGTGCCAGGAACTGCTGCTCAAGCTAGAGTATCCCTTCCAGAGATCGGACAGACTTCTTTAGACAGCTCCTCTCCCTACAGCATTAGTACTCAAGATCCCAGACAGAATTATAAATTTCTTGCGGAAAGCGATGCCGTAATTCAGATTGCTGCTACTCAAATGGATATATCTCCTCAAGAGTTTGGCAAACCTAAAGTCAAGATTGGCGACAGTACTAGCATTATCGAATTTCAAATGACAGGAGACAATCCTGAAGAAGCACGGGACAAATCTTACGCTCTTTATAGAGCAATCCA
Organism: Chroococcidiopsis cubana SAG 39.79; assembly: GCF_003991895.1. Classification (NCBI taxonomy): domain Bacteria; kingdom Bacillati; phylum Cyanobacteriota; class Cyanophyceae; order Chroococcidiopsidales; family Chroococcidiopsidaceae; genus Chroococcidiopsis; species Chroococcidiopsis cubana. Next base: position 26,660 of record NZ_RSCK01000083.1, on the reverse strand, counting down.
GGCAAGAGTCAACGAACTCAGAGTCCAAGAATTCATTCAACGCGATGCCAGTTTCCAATCTGCTTTAAGTTCTTCCCAGCGCAAGCTAGAAATGGCTCAAAAGCGGCTTTCCGACTACAAAGCAATCTCTGGCTTGAACTCTAGCGATCAGCTCAAAGCTCTCTCTGACAATATTGAAGCTTTACGCAAACAACGAGCTGAAATTGTCGCTCAACAGCAACAATCGAGTTCTCGCTTACAACAACTGGCAGCTAATTTAAACCTCTCGGAACAGGATGCTGCTAATGCCTTCGTGTTGCAAACAGATCAAATATTTCAGCAAAACTTAAAAAACTACAGTGAAACTAGCGCCAATTTGGTGACGCTGAGCGCCAGATTTTTACCCGATCATCCTACGATTGTTGCAGAGCAAAATAAGCGCGATGCAGCAGCTAAAGCAATGCTTGTCCGTAGCGAGTCGTTACTCGGACGACCAGTCAGCCAAGATCTCATTCAACAACTTAACCTTAATACCAGTAACGGTTCGGCGCGAGAAAACCTCTTCCAAGCGCTCGTCGATGCTCAAGCCGAGAATCGCGGCTTGCAATCTCAAGCCAAAGAAACCGAACAGCAAATCTTGCAATTAGAAAACCGCCTCCGTACTTTATCGCAAAAAGAAACGACTTTAGAAGCTCTCAGGCGCGAACTACAAGTATCTGAGGCAGTGTTCTCTTCTACTCTTGCCAACTTAGATATCATTAGGTCAAACGCCTTTGGTTCCTATCCCTTACTACAAATTGTGGCAGAACCGAACTTGCCAAAATCTCCAAGTTCGCCGAAAAGGATGTTTATTTTACTTGGCGCAACTGGCGGTTCTCTATTTGTCAGCGCAGGTATACTCGCATTCTGGCTGCGACAAAGACGGATGACGATGCTAGAACTAGAACGCAAGACCCATCATCGGATTGTGGAGGGGTAAAAGAGTGGTGCGTGAGGAAAATTCGGAATTCGGAATTCGGAATTCCGAATTTGCAATTCATATTGACACGTTCCCTACTCTCTGCTCCCTACTCGATCGCTCTCTGCTCCCTTAAGGAAAATCCCATGAGCGTTAAACCTCAAAACTTTGAGGAAAAATTGGTCTGGTATACCATAATTCTGACGTATCCCATTTATTTTTTGGGTGCGCAACTCGTTTGGATTCCAGCACTAGGATTTATCTTGGCAGGGTGTGCCTTTAAAAGATGGTGGTTCCAAACAAAAGACACACCAGAGTCAGAAAAAATTAGTATTCCGCTATCTGTATGGATATGGATTGTTGGCATGTTATTCATAGAGCTAACAATCTTTATGTCCCATATGGAATTCGATCTAGGGATACCAAAGTTTGTTTTTACCACGGTCAACAACTGGGCGCGAAGTTGGGCTTTAATGGCATTATTTCCTCTAGCAGGATGCCTAAAAATTCGTCCGCAAGTCATTTATCGAGCTGCTTGTATTCTTTGCTTGCAGAGCTTAATTTTAGCGACGATTTGTTATTTTATGTATTTATTACGGATACCGAGCTTTTCTTATGTTTCTCCCCTAGTTGCATTTCGCGGTTCTGCTAGTTTTTATACTGTTAATTTATTTGATGTTGGTGGAGACTTTGGTGAAGCTCGACAATTTCGTTTGCGTTTGTTTGCTAACTTTGCGAATAATTTAGGTATTATTGGGAATATTTATTTCTTTTTATCCAGTCAAGAAGCAAATAAAAAATGGCGTTGGATTGGCACGATCGGAGGCGCGGCAATGGTCGTAGGTTCTGGTTCGCGATCGACAATTGTTTGTCTGGTTGTCGTGCCGATCGCCTCTTGGTTGTTGACTAATTTTGGTTGGTACATTCAACTGATCGTAGGTCTACTCAGCGTTGTGATAGGCATGATTGCGCCTCAACTGATCGAACTAATGCAAACGGCTTGGGATCGGGTAATTAGTGGCGTTCGTCGGAGTTCTGAAGTTGTCAGAAAACGCCTAGCTGAAGTGACGATGAATCGTTGGATGGAAGCACCAATTTGGGGTCATGGAGTTGTCGAAGAGAAAGGACCAAAATATACAGAACATATGCCGATCGGGACTCACAATCATTGGCCCGATTTATTTTATTTGCATGGAGTTGTAGGTTTTCTTGCCTTTACATTTGCGATCGTCTGGGGTTTTGTCGAGTTAACTCTGAAAGCTAGGAAAAGCGCGATCGCTAAAACTGCGTTAAATATTTATTTGGTCTTACTAATTGCCACAGCTGCTGTAGATATTCAGTTGGCATCCTATCTTTATTGGCAAGGGTTAATTCTAACGGGAATAGCTTTTAAGGAAGACGTACCAATTTTTGCCGATCGCCAAACAAGAACCCTCTCATTCAAGAGTTAAGACATGCCTACAATCTCAGTTATTGTACCTGCATACAATTCTCAAAATACTATTCTAGAAACAATTGCTTCGATTCAAAAACAAACTTTTACAGATTTTGAGTTAATAGTTATTGACGATGGGTCTAGCGATCGCACGCTCGAATTAATTCAAACCGTTCTAGACCCTCGAATTCAAGTAGTTTCCTATGAAAATGGTGGCGTATCAGTTGCCCGCAATCGTGGTATTTCTCTGTCTACTGGCGAATACATCACCTTTATCGATGCTGACGATCTGTGGACACCAGATAAATTAGAACTCCAATTAAAAGCATTACAGCAACATCCAGCCGCAGGAGTTGCTTACAGTTGGACGTGCTTCATGGATCGGCAAGGTAAGTTTTTTCATGACGATCGCCCCATATATTTTGAGGGTAATGTCTATGCAGAATTATTGAAAACTAATTTTCTCTTAAGCGGATCAAATCCTTTGATTCGCCGAACTGCTTTAGCAGATGTTGGTGAATTCGATTCAACTCTAACTCATGCAGAAGAATGGGATTTGTATCTCCGTTTAGCAGCTAAGTATAATTTTGTAGTCGTTCCTAAAACTCAAATTTTTTACCGTCAAACGGCTGGTTCGGCTTCTGCCAAAATTGAGGTGATGGAGAAAGATGCGATTCGAGTTATTGACCGAGCCTTTCAATTAGCCCCCGCTCAGTTACAATTTTTGAAAAATCAAAGCTTGGCTCATCTTTATCGATATTTAGCCCACTTATACCTAACTAAAATTCCTGGTGCAACAGCAGCGGGAGTGGCTTGGCACAAGTTGCAAATGGCTATTCAGTTACAACCTCGAATATTGTTAAATAAAAAAGTTCAAACACTACTCGTAAAATTACTGCTGATTCAACTACTATCGCCTAAACTTGCTAATTATTTACTTCAGAAAATTACTCGAATTCGCGCTAGCTACCTTCAAGATAACACCGCCGCATAATTATATATTTAAATATATTTAAATAATTATATGCTTACATAACTGTGCCGTTTAGTAACTGTGTTTGCATAGTGGCGCTGTAGCAACTTAAGTATAATTTGTAAATTCGGCATTTGTATACAATGAAAATTCAGCTATAGCTGAGTGATAAATTACTAGCTTTCTTTAAGATTGATGATGTTATTGTAGGAAATAATAGCTATATCAACTATATATTGAATAGGAGACTATCCAGCGATCGCCTGCACTGAATCTCATTTGAGCTGGAATTATGAAAAATAGTTTATACACTCAATGCCTATCCTATCAGCTATTCTATCTAGGCTGCCTCAAAAACTTTCAAATCGGTTCGTTCGCAATCTCAGCTGGTTAGGTTTGGCAGAAATTATTTCTCGGATTTTTCGCCTCGGATTGACAGTAATTTTAGCTCGTTTTTTGACTCCTTATGACTACGGCTTAGCGGCAATTGTTTCTACAGTCAATGAGTTTATGCGAGTTTTTATGGAGATTGGGGTAAGTGCCAAAATAATTCAATGCGATCGCCAAGAATTAGATACTATTTGTAACTCCGGTTATTGGTTAAACTGGAGTATCTTTACAGGCTTATTTTTTGCTCAATGCCTACTTGCTTTTCCTATTGCTTGGTTTTATCGCGATCGCCTGACTCGCGAAATCGATTTAATTCTACCCATTTGTATTGCTGGTATACCCTATTTAATGTGGCCTTTTGCCGCGATCCAATCTGCTTTAATCGTTCGCGAAAATCGACTTAAAGTGTGCGCGATCGCTGCTGTTGTGAGAAATCTCGCTAGTTATTTCTTATCTGCCCTATTTGCTATTCGTGGTTGGGGAATCTGGGCGTTCGTTTTACCTTGGATTTTGGTGACTCCGCTGGAAATTATTATTTATCGTAAAAGTTACGCTTGGCATCCTACTGCTAAATTTACGACAAAAGCTTGGCGATCGATTTTAGATTTTGGTAAAAATATCTGTGGCGTGCAATTTCTCAAGGCGCTAAGAAATAACTTAGATTATTTAATAATTGGTAGGTTCTTAGGTATTAAAGAATTAGGAATTTATTTTTTTGGGTTCAATGCTGGATTGGGAATTAGCCTGAGTATAGTCACAGCAATCAATACAGCGATTTTACCACATCTATGTAAAGCTAAAGCTAGCATGTTGGAATTAAGTAAATCTTATTACAGCGCACTTAAAATTATTACTCTAATTATCTTTCCTTTAGTTATTCTTCAATCTAGCCTAGCTTATTGGTACGTACCAATTATTTTTGGTCGTCAGTGGATAGTTGCTATTCCCGTGCTGGTATTAATTTGCTTGTCAGCAATTCCCAGACCCTTCGCCGATGCTGCTTCGCAATTATTAGTAGCTGTAGGCAAACCCAATTTAGATTTATATTGGAATCTAGCTTTTACGACTGTGTTTGCTCTCTCTTTGTTAATTGGAGTCCATTGGCAGGTTATCGGTGTTGCAGCAGCAGTTTTAATCGTTCACATGCTCTTTCTTCCCGTATTTACAATTTGGACAAACCGCCATGTATTGCGTCAATCTTAATGGTTGATAGTTGATGGCTTCCAGAAATTACCAATTACCAATTACTAATTACCAATTACCAAGCTCTGAAATATGAAATTAGTTACTGTCATCATTCCGGTTTATCAAGTCGAAAAATATATTGCAAAGACAATAAACTCTGTATTGGCACAAACATACAAAAATTTTGAATTATTAATTGTTGACGATGGTTCCACCGATCGCAGTCACGAAATTTGCCAACAGTTTACCGATCCCCGGATTAAAATTATTCGCCAGCAAAATCAAGGAGTTGCAGCAGCTCGAAACACGGGAATTCGTCAGGCTAAGGGGGAATACATAGCATTTTTAGACGGAGACGATCTTTGGGTTCCTCACAAGCTGGAAAAACACGTCGAACACCTAGATAGTTCGCCAAAAGTGGGAGTCAGTTTTAGTCGTTCGGCTTTTATCGACGAAGCAGATAAACCTTTGGGGATTTATCAAATGTCTAAATTAACAGATATTACGCCCCTCGATCTGTTGTGTCGCACGCCAATTGGAAACGGTTCAGTTCCCGTGATTCGTAAAGAATTGTTAGCAGCAATTCAGTTTGTCGAGCCTGAGTCAGGAGAACTCTCTTATTTCGATCGCGATCGCAGCTTACACCCGTCAGAAGATGTAGAATGTTGGCTGCGAATGATGCTAAAAACAGATTGGCAAATTGAAGGATTAGCAGAAGCTTTAACTTTGTACCGCGTGAATCCCAAAGGATTTTCTGCCCAATTGTATAAGAAACTAAGCTCTTGGGAAACTATGTTAGAAAAAGCACGTGCCTACACCTCACCAGAGATGGTGGCTGAGTGGGAAAAACCAGCTATGGCTTATCAACTCCGACATCTAGCACGTCGAGCTGTGACTTTATCCGCAGGCTCCACCGCCGTCGAATTTTCTCACAAAGCTCTATCTATATATAGGTCAATTTTGTTTGAGGAACCACGGCGAACGGTAATGACTTTAGCATCTGCTTATTTGCTTTGGCTATTGCCTAAGTCTACTTATCATCAAATCCAATCTTTAGCGCTTCAGATAACAGGCTCGAATCAAAAACGAAGAATTCTTCAAGAATTAAGAGAATAGTAGTTAGTAGTTCGTGGCTATTGGCTAGTGAATTAATTTTTCATGTTTAGTGACTACTCACCAGTCACTGATAACTGATAAGGAAGTAATATGAAACAAGTTTCTGTGGTAATTGCAGTTTTCCGTTGTGAGAAATATATCAGTGCCACAGTTCAGTCAGTGTTAGACCAGACTTACAAAAATTTAGAGATCTTGATTGTTGATGACGAGTCTCCAGATCGATGTGTAGCAATTTGTCAGCAATTTACTGACCCCAGAATTCAGATTATTCGCCAACGCAACCGAGGCTTGGCGGGAGCGAGAAACACAGGTATTCGTCACGCTCAAGGAGAGTATATTGCTTTTTTAGACGGAGACGATTTATGGTTGCCTTCAAAACTAGAAAAACATGTGGAGCATTTAAACAACTCTCCTCATGTGGGAGTGAGTTTCAGTCGTTCGGCTTTAATTGATGAAATGGGAAATCGCTTGGGGACTTATCTCATGCCGCAGCTAGAAAATATTTCCCCAGAGTGCTTGCTGTGCGATAATCCTGTAGGTAATGGTTCGGCGGCGGTGTTGCGTCGAGAAACTCTCGATGCGATCGCCTTTACCGATAATCTTCACGGAACTTCAGAAAAATTCCCAGAAACATATTATTTCGACGAGCGCTTTCGCCAAGCAGAAGATGTTGAATGCTGGCTGCGGATTGCGAGCCAAACTCAGTGGCAATTTGCTGGCATTCCCGAAGCTCTCACTTTGTATCGCGTCAACTCTGGTGGACTCTCAGCCAATCTGCTCAAGCAACTAGAATACCTAGAGCAAGTTATCGAAAAAACCCGCTCCTATGCACCGGAATTGATCTCTGAGTGGGAGAAACCTGCTAAGGCATATCACATGCGTTATTTGGCTCGTAGTGCCATCCGTCTCAAAGCAGGTGCGATCGCTGTGAAGCTCATGCACCGAGCCTTAGCAACTCACTGGGGTATTGTCTTGACAGATCCCCGTCGCACGCTGATGACACTGGCTGCTGCTTATCTGCTGTGGTTACTCCCCACCTCGATTTATCGTCAGATTGAGGCTTTGGCAGCTCAATCGATGGGAACTTGGCAAAAAAACCGCATTCACCGCGATCGCGAAATAGAAGTTGGAAGCTAATCAGTTACCAGTGTAGAGACGTTACATGTAACGTCTCTACAAAGTTATATACCACTTATCTTATGTTGTTACAAAGAACGTCACTAGAACGCATTAAATCCTCTAATTTTAAGTACTATCTAATTATTGGCTTAACTCTTGCAATCGGCATTTTCCTGCGATTTTTCCTTTTGCCAGATAAGAGTTTATGGCTGGATGAGGGTGCTAGTTTATATTATTCTGACGGCACGAGCATTCAAGATATTATTGCCACGATTGTTAATACAGATACTGGCGATCGCTTTCAGCCGTTTTATTATTTATTATTACATTTTTGGCGACAATTATTCGGTAGTAGCGAATTTGCCGTTCGCTCCCTTTCTGCTTTACTAGGAATTGGCACAATCGTTGTTTTGTGTACTACTGCATGGCAAATTTACGGGAGGAAACACGCTCTATGGTTAACGCTATTTTTATCGTTTAGTGCTTACGGAGTTTATTACAGCCAGCAAACGAGAGCGTATACTTTACTCTTATTTTTAGCATCTCTACAATTATATTTTCTCAGTCAAATCTTACCGCAAAAAAATGTTAGAGGTACGGCGCTCGCGCAGATGCTGTTTTGTCTCACTACAGCAGTCGGTCTTTTCTGTAGCATTTTTATTGGAATTTATACTCTCGCTCTGTGTATCGCTCACCTGCTAGTTTCTCAAAATATTAAGCGGTGGCTGCAATGGTGGTTACCTGTAGCAATTGCCTGTGTACCTGCGGCAATATTTTATTTAGCTTCCCCTGTAGCGACCGATCCGACAAAAGTTCACGTCACGCCATCGAATCAATCAGTTATTCAGAATATAGCTTTTGTTTTCTACGGCTTATTAGTTGGAGAAACTTACGGTCCACCAATCGAACAGATGCGTGGTGGCGATCGCCTGCAACTCATTTTCAATTATTTACCTGTTCTATTACTGTTTGGATTAGTTGCTGGTATTATTTTTATCGGACTTGTCAGAGGCTTAAAAGCGCGATCGCCAGAATATAAACAATATCGTCCAATTGATAATTTTTTTCTGATTACCTTTGTATCTGCTTTTATCATCGCACTTGCCTTTGCAATTGTGACAAAATTTAATTGGCTACCTCGACACTCTTTTTATATTTATATTCCCCTATCGTTTCTATTACCAATAGTACTTAGGTTTAGTCCTAGAAAAAAAACCTGGGAAAACTTATATCGTCTCGCTTTTATAGTGTTACTATTACTCAACTTATATGCAAACTACAACTACTATTTTGAACCCAGATATCAGCGGGAAAACTACCGGGAAATTGCCCAATATCTAAGCAAGAATAATAGCCAAGATACCAAATCCGTACTGCTGTATGGCGTGCCTTATTTACTACCTTATTATGGCGATACTTTAACAATAGATGGCTTAGGACTCGATACAACTAAGTTAGCAGCAGAAGTCAGTCGCGTTACTAAAAATGCAAACACGGCAATTATTGCAATTAGCGACCAAGCTTTTTGGGAAAAGAAAAGAAATTTTGATTTAGAAAGCTCAATGGCTAAGTCTTACAAACTAGAATCTCATCTGCAACTGACTAATTTTGATATCTATCATTACGTGAAGAAGTAGTTTTTGGTCAAAGGGAACGGAGGCGAGAGGTGAGAGGCTTTTAAATTGTGACTTGCGACTTCTCCCTTGTTCCCTTGAAAGCCACAGCCTTGCTGGAAATTTCAAGATATTCAAAATATTTTATCAATTTGATAAGAAAAACTTTACACAATAATAAATCGATATTTGGCTATTCAGTAATTCCTTTCAGTCGGAAATTGATAAATTTTTATAAATATCAATACATCACAAATTGGCTATTTTGTAATTTAGATATTTATGGTTATATTTTCGACTCGTTTCGTAAACTAAGCGATCGATACAACCACTATAACGAAAGGGTTGCAAGCTAAATCACCTACTTAGTATTTTCGTTTGCCAGAAATAAAACTTCGCTTTAGCTGCATAAATACTGCACAAAAAAAATTTTTTTCTTGACTCTACACCGATCGAAATGGTTTATTAATACGGTGCGTCAAGAGATAGCTTTTTGTTTTTTCGGCAATCAATAGCTCATCAACAACTGCTATCTCCTCTTGAAATTGAATCAAAAGGAAATATTTACATGCAACAAAACCTTCGGTTGCGTAACTGGAAGGACAAAGTTTTGCTGGCTTTTAGTGCCTTGATGATAGTATGTTGCCCCACAGCAGCACTAGCCGATCCTCCTGCTGGTAACTGGCAGCTCAAGTTTAGCGACGACTTCAACGGTTCTGGATTAGATACTGGTAAGTGGACTCCCTGTTTTTATTGGGCTCCCAATGGGTGTACGAATGGCGGCGCTGGCGATTTGCAATGGTTTAGCCCGAATAATGTATCAGTAGGAGGTGGAATCTTACGTTTGCGTGCAGAGCGAAAGCCGTCTAACGGTTTAAACTACACTTCTGGAATGATTGCATCTCACGATAAGTTTGCTTTTCAGTACGGTTACGTGGAGTTTCGCGCTAAAGTGCCTAAAGGCAATGGTTTCTGGCCCACACTATGGTTGTTATCGCAAAACAAAAACTGGCCCCCAGAAATAGATGTTGCCGAATTTGTGGGTTCTAATACAAACAATGTCCACATGACGATCCACTATAAAAACGTTAGTGGCGCTCACGAATCATCATCTGGCTGGTGGGGTGGAATTGATTTTTCTGGCGGCTATCATACATATGGCTTGTTATGGGAAGCAGATAAACTTGTTTGGTACGTGGATGGTGTCGAACGGCGGCGTTACACCAATAGTGGCAATATTCCCGACGAAGCAATGTACGTTACAGCAACTCTTGCTCTCGGCAAAGCGTGGACGAATAGCCCTCCCGACAACTCTACGCCTTTACCAAACAATCTAGAAATCGATCATATTAAAGTTTGGCAACGCAATTAGATTGTCATTGGTCATTAGTAGTTGAGTGGTAATTGGTAATTGGTAATTGGTCGCTAGTCACTGATAACTGGTCACTGATAACTGGTCACTGGTCACTGATAACTGGTCACTGGTCACTGTCAACTGACTTACCATTCCCACTACAATAGAAAACGCAGAGCTTTGATTTTCCTTGTGTGGACAAGCCTTCAAATTTGTTACTTAAGCTCAGTCGGCGTTTATTTGACGATTCAACAGCACAAGAGCAATTTATTCAAGCCTTAACTCAGCCGCAATCTTTTCCTACCTGCATTATCTGGTGTCGGCAAAAGCCTGAATCTTTACCATTTGCAGTAACAACTGCAATTACATGGCAACCTGCTTTTGTAGATTGCGTATCACCTGGTGAAAAACCAGGAAAGTTTCCTTTACATGAGGACGGTTATTACTATTGCTTAGATTTTTCCTCAGTATTTGCTGCTTCAACCTTGCTAGCTATCTCTGAACCAATTTCCACTATTTTAGATATGTGTGCTGCACCAGGAGGAAAAGGAATTTTTGCCTGGAAAGCATTGCAGCCAGAGTTACTGATAAGTAATGAAGTGATTGGTAAGCGTCTGGGAATGCTAATTTCTAACTTAAAACGTTGTCAAATTAGCCCTACTGCTGTGACAAATATCGATCCGCAGATTTGGACTCAGCGCTTACCTCATACTTGCAGTCTTGCAATTGTTGATGCTCCTTGTACCGGGCAATCTTTACTAGCTAAAGGAGATAAAGCATTAGGATGTTTTCATCCGACTTTAATTCATAAAAATGCTAGCAGACAAAAAAGAATTCTTGCTAACTCTGCTCAAGTTGTTGCTCCGCAAGGCTATCTCGCCTACATGACTTGCACTTATTCAATCGAAGAAAACGAGCAAGTGTGCGAGTGGTTTTTAGCTAGATTTCCACAATTTCAACCTGTGAGTATTTCTCATTTAGAGCGCTACCAATCTCATTTAACCACTATTCCTTGTTATCGTCTATTCCCTCAAGATGGTATGGGTGCTGGAGCTTTCACTGCCTTGTTTCAAAATCAGGAAAACATGAGTCAAGCATCATTAAATAAACAACTATTAAATTTAGAAATGTTGCGACAACAACAGATCGCTCCTAAATTTATTAGCTAAATTTTTCTGTAATGATGGTCTGCATTGATTTTCCCGCTGCCGACCAGTTAAGACGAGTTTCATATTCGTGAAATGAACTATATGCTAGTTGTTTGTATTGGGCGTAGTTAGTAAATAAATGGGCTACGTACTCACAATAGTCTTTAACATCAGCATCTAAGGCAAATAGTTTTCCATTCACATTATCTTGAATAATACTAGGAATCCCGCCAACTTTAGTTGTCAGACAAGGAACTCCAAATGAATTAGCCTCGCAAAGCACATTTCCATAAGTCTCGGCTCTAGAGGGTAAAATTAAAAAGTGAGAGTCAGAAATTAATCGATTTAAGCGATCGCTACCTTCTGGATCGGATTTTTTGATAAACCCAACATTAACCACGTAATCTGGTAACGGTTCGTCGGTTATAGGTTGACAACCAACAACTGTTAACTCGACATCGATACCTAGTTGTTTGAGTTTTTTAGCAACTTTTAAAGCTATATCTCCTCCTTTACGATACCAACTGACTCCGAGAAACAATAACTTACATCGCTCTGCTGTTCTTGCTTCTACTAAGTTTTGAATGTCGTCAATCGTGCGATCGCATTCTATGTTAGCTCCATATGGTACGATTTCAACCTTACTGCGATCGATTTGATAGCTATTCATTGCCGCTTCCGCCGCCCAAGTGGAGGGGAAAACCGCCAGTTGCACTTTACTGAGGGCAAGTCGATCGAGCGTTACGAGATTATCGATCGTTTCTTGACAAAGGTTGCTAAAATCATCGTAAAAGTCAATGCAAGCTCCATAAGTATTTGTCGTCCATAAAACAATCGGTTGCTGGCATTCTACATAGGCGATCGTAGAAATATCTGGACAAACAACTAATTGAGAGTTACTGTTAGATAACTTGGTGTTAATTTGTCGAGCGTAATTCTTTTGTAAATCGAGCGCAGCCCAATCGTAATACGCTTTGGTAGACAAATATTTATACAAACGTCTTTTGAATTTAGTCCTTAGAGAATGCCGTTCTGTTAACGGACCAATATATTCAAAATTAGTAAACCGCTCTTTGAGTGCTTCAGCTTTGTAATAACTCGTGCCACTAAACCCGATTGCTTTTGGATGCCACTTATTGCTGTTAAAAATATCATAATGAGTCACAAAAGCTATGTTCATATTCAGTGAAGCTCAGCAAAATCTAGCAAATTATAACAGAACTTGCTCAAAAAACTAGGCTTACTAGATTAAATCCATAATTAACTTTTTTGCTTCCTTGGTTGCCACATTCCAGTTAAGCCGAATTTCGTACTCATAAAAAGAAGAATTGGCTAAGGCTTTATACCGCTCGTAATGCTCGAATAAATGAGTTACGTAAGTGCAGTACTCGGAGATATCTGTATCTAGCTCGACGACTTTTCCATTCACATCATCTTTAACAATTGTTTTGATTCCACCTACATTTGTAGTTAAACAGGGAACGCCAAAAGAGTTAGCTTCAATTAAAACATGAGGAGCGCAATCAGCGCGGGTAGGTAGGATCAGAAAATGCGAATCAGCTAAAATTCGATCGAGTGCAGTTCGACCATCTGCTGTTGATTTGTTAATATAGCCAATAACTGTAACGTAATCCGGTAAGGTTTCCGACTCAGGCGGATGACATCCTACTACAGTTAATTCTGTTGGTAAACCAGCCTCATTTAATGCTTTGGTTACTGCTAAAGCTACATCTCCACCCTTACGCAACCATTCCACAGCAAAAAATAACAGCTTGCAAGTTTTGTTATTCCTCGCTTCCACGATATTATTCACATCATTAAGGCTGCGATCGCATTCTATATTTGCACCCCAAGGAATGACTCTGACCTTTGATGGTTCGACACCGTAAGCGTCAATTGCAGTTTGAGCCGCCCAGTCAGATGTATAGATAATCATCTCACAGCGATCGAGTGCTGCTTTTTCCATTGCCGTAATATTATGAAAGTTTTCCCGACAGAGATTACTGAGATAAGGATAAAAGTTTATCAGTGAATAAAGCGTCGCATCAGACCACAAAACTATCGGCAGATCGGAGTCAAGATATGAAATTGGCAGAGAATTTTCTGGACATAAGATGGCATCTGACTTGAATTGCGACATTTTCTGTAGGGCTTGATTGGCATAATTGCGCAAAACAGCAGGATCGGTCCAGTGATAGTATTGCTTTTTCAGCACAGAAGTATATATTCGCCGTTTTATTCTAGTCGATAGGGTATTTTTTGCCTCTAAAGGTCCCACCAAATCGAGTTTTACGTTTTGTTCTTCCAAAGTCCGTGCTAGGAAATAGCCTGCTGCACATAAACCTGATTGGTACTTCGGCCACTTTGCCTGGTTCAGGACATCATATGTAGTGAGGTAAGCTATTTTCATGACTTCAGGTATAAGTGGCTGTAAGGTTTAAATTGTCTGAATAGCTGAATCGTAGAACCACCAACTGTGTTTGGTACGAACGGATGTTTAAACGGTAAAAGCAGATACCACAGCGTGCATCGTTTGCTAAAGTTGCGATCGCGCTCGGTTGTTGAGTATTTGCTAAACAGTGTAGGAGTCTGTAACTTACACTTGTTATGATGTTTGGTTCGGGAACATACTAACAAACATCAAGCCCCATAACCAACTCACAACACCAGAGATTTCGGTCTCAACGCTGCTTTCAACTGCGTGCTAAATGCAATACTGCTACAATTGCCATTCTTGAGAAGCAATCGAAAATGCCGGAGCAGAAAAAGTCTTGCATGTTAAAACCAGATTATGTATTGAATTTGACGATTCTTCGCAAAAAAGCTACTCTCCGAATTGTCCCATGCTAGCATTATCAGTCATTCAAACTACTTAGTGATGAAGCAGACACGATCTATTGACGCTTGTTGACTTTTTCGGTTAAAAAAAGTTCCCTTATCGTTGCTACCTCAGTTTTTATCCATAAGACCATATTATGTATTTCAATATTTGGCAATGCGAATGTTTACGCAAAATACCTCAATCTAGGTATGTCGAGAGGAAGACGATATTATGTGCTATCTGTAGCTAGCATGAGAACGAAATATATTTTGAGGACACTTAAGTAATATAAGACCCAGCCACGATACTTGCTGCGGAGCTTTTTTCACTGTAAGTTCAGTCCTATTCTCTGTCAGCAATCTCTACGTGAGAGCGAACACGTAAATTGTCATTCTGATACACGAAACAAACAACGCGCTCTGTTTTGACGGTAACCCTGCATTACAAATTGGTACCTGAAGTATCTCGGGTCGAGAAGGAAGAAATTGTTCGTTTTGATACTTGTTTTTTGTCAGTACAACCAGAACGGCGCTGACAACATTCACAAATACCACCAACTTACATATAAACTACTGAGTTACGACATATTTCTATGAAATTGTTATCCCTTGAGGTGTTATTAAATAAACAAATATAAAGTTTTCCCAAGGGTTGACAACTAGATTGCACACCTAATAGTATACTATGGCAATTTCATGGCATGATTATCGGAATGATAGGAGAAATAAACTGGCTACTCAATATGTTTTGGATTGCAATGTCGGTAGATACAGCTATAACTAGTTGGTGTAACTGGTCAGTAGATCGTCAAGTGATAGTCTCAGTTTAAGGCTCGATTGAGGAGCTAATAAATCAATGCGGAAAGTTAATCTACTAAACTTGGATTTTGACAATTTAAGTATCAAAGAACTACTGAGGCAGCTAAAGTCAGGGGTTGTGTTTACGCCTAATGTAGATCATCTGATGAAGTTACAATGCGATCGCGAGTTTTTGCGAGCTTACGAAATAGCTGACTACAAACTATGTGATAGTCAAATATTGGTCTATGCCTCGCGATTTTTGGGTACGCCAATTAAAGAAAAAATCTCTGGTTCAGATTTTTTTCCTGCCTTCTGTACCTATCACAGAAACAATGAAAAAATCAAGATTTTCTTACTAGGTGGACAAAAAGAGACTGCGGCTAAGGCACAAGAAAAGCTCAATAAAAAAATAGGTAGAAATATAGTAGTTGCTGCTCATTCTCCCTCTTTGGGGTTTGACCGTAACGAACTAGAATGCGCAGAAATAGTTGAAATGATTAATCGCTCGGGAGCTACAGTATTAGCAATCGGGGTGGGAGCGCCAAAACAAGAAAAATGGATTTATCAGTATCGAAACAAGCTACCTAAGATTGATTTTTTTTTGGCTGTAGGTGCAACAATTGATTTTGAAGCAGGAAATGTCAAGCGAGCGCCGAAATGGATGAGCGAAGTAGGCTTTGAATGGTTGTATAGACTTTTGCTAGAACCTCATAGATTGTGGAAAAGATATTTAGTAGAAGATCTACCCTTCTTCTGGTTAATTATCAAGCAAAAGTTTAACATGTATACAATTCCCCATAGAGAGAAGCGGGTCTATAAGTCAGGTAATTAATAGGATGAGATAATCTGTCTGATGACTTTGGTTAAATTTGGTTGAAAGCTTTGTAGAGACACGATATTTCGCGCCTCTACGATGAGCTAGCAACCTCACTGAAGAGAGATTTTCCTACTTCTCACTCATCACTTCTGCGGTCATTTTGGAGTCAATTTGATATAGTCAAATGCTAGCTTATAACTGCTGCTTTGAGCATTTTTATCCACTACGGTAAATTTAAAAGATTTGTTACCAGAGGCATCAAAGGTAATGTTGCCTAAATCTAGCTCCACGTAATCAGAAGATGAAGCATAGAGATCTTGAGGATTACCGCAGTTAGTACCACCAATCGACAGTTGAAATTTGCCTCTATTGTGATATCGTTTGACTCCAACCCTGACATTAAAAGTTCTGGCTTCTGGTACGTTGACTGTATAAGTGACAGAATCACCTACTTTATTCGAGTCAAGCATCGTTCCCATGTGATTGCTTAACTTAGCGTCTGCTTTGGCGTTCCCTAAAAATATTACATGAGCCAGGTTAGATTTAGCTGCTACTTTCAACCCTTCAGTTTCAGAAATTATCGGTGTGACTGCGCGTGTTGAGGGACTATCTTTGTGTCGCCACACCTTAATGTAATCGACGTTGGAGTAACTGGGAAACGGAGTTGTCTCATCTGGTGGGGTATTAATCCAAGCCTTACCAAGGGCAAATGTTGCCATCACATACATTGCTTCCGCAGAAATGTGTTCTGTAGCCGTGTAGCGCCGCCGTTCCATACCATCGATATACCAAATGATTTCTTTAGGATTCCATTCCACTGCATATGTATGGTAGTCGGCAGAAAAATCAGCCCCGGTATATGCCCAAGGAGAGCTTTGGTGCTTGCTAGTCGGAGTGGAATAGTGGTAGGTCATATGCATGTTGTTGGGTTGGCTACCTAAATACTCAGCGATATCAATTTCTGGAGGCCACGCTCTACGTTGAGAAGCTAGCCAAAAGGTTGTCCAAAAACCCCGACCGTTAGGCATTTTTGCTCGCATTTCGGCATAACCATACTGAAAAGCAAACTTATCGTGCGAGGAAATCATTCCAGAGGTATATTCATAGCCATTCATTTTGCGTTTCTGGGCTCTCAAACGAAGAATGCCGTTGTTTACAAATACATCATCTGGTTGATACCACTGCACGTCTCCACTACCACCATTCGTACAGCCATTATTCCCCCACCAATAACAAGTACTCCATTTCTTTTTGTCGAGTTGCGTACCATTAAAATCATCGCTGAACACAAGCGCCCAACCATCGCCAACAGGGTCAGCTAAGACAGTAGTAGGACTGCACAGTACAGCTATGAGGCTCAATCCTTGCAGAATTTTTTTAGTATATTTAAGAAGATGAGGATATCGCTTCACAATATTTTTCCTATGAATAATTAGGGCGATGGTGGAATCTCAAGTGAATTCCAGATAGGTAAGTTATTTGCTGAAAAAAATTTGCACGAGCCAACCTATACTTCAAGCGAAATAGCTGAAGTTAGATAGTCGAAAGCTGGCATGTCAAATTTATGAAGATACTTGCGTAGCTATGGCTATTCGCTCAAGCACATAAATTAGAACAATAAATGTACAGATAGCTATTAATAAAAGGCTGTTTATTGCCACATAATCTATCAATTGATAGATCGATTTGAATACTTTCTGTTAGTTTGTGCTAGATGTTTTAATTGCCCAAACGCTTTAGCGTCAGCAATCTATATATAAATTTAACAATTTCTTTATTGTGGCTCAATCGAGATTTCACGGAAAATTGTTAATAGAGAGTTTTTACTGAGAGGTGATATGAAATTTTATTGATTCTTTAAAAACTTTTGGCAAAGTGGTACTCCGCAATACCAAATTCACGTAATTTTTAAAAGAAACTTGCTAGCAACAAAGATTTACTTACATACTTGTAGTAACAACAACAAATAATTCAATAAAAAATAAACGTTTAATAGTAATAAGAAATCTGCGATCGCACCTGAAAATACGCACGACGTTCTTATATGTAGTAATATTACTGACAAAGACGAACTCATAGTGAGTGAGTAGCTAATGGCTAGTAGCTCAACTGACAACCAACCCTAGCCCCTCTCGCTCAATCTTCATTCCTTAACTGCCATGCTGCGCCAAACGCTGCACCTGCACCCGCAATTAAACCCGTACTCATGCCTTGTAAAGTTTTCATGACAGAATTTTGAGTCAAACAGTCGCTGGTGACATTGTTAGCTTGCAAACACTGTTTACTTTCCGCCCAGCTTGACGTACCCCCCAAAATCACACCGGCTGCGCTACAGGAAACAATCAGAAGAGTCAGACGCTTTGTTTTTCTATCCATAGATAGATGCTAATTTTTTCTAGTAGATTATTTTTCTCCACTATCTTACTTGCTTGGCGGCTAGATGCAACAGCGAATTTACAGAAAACCGACAGATGGAGGAAAATGCCCAGCAAAAATTCATCCTACTGGCGATCGCCAGTAGAGCGATTTTCAATTGGGTAAACCAGATCTGTAGGGGCGCACGGCTGTGCGCCCCTACAAATGTCACGTACGCAATCGAGAATTGCTATGAGGTTAAATAACAACTAGATCTTTCCTGAATAAGGTAATATTGAATTATTTAATGTAAAACAATTAATGGGTACAAAACACCTCGGCACACAACAGGAGGTTTTCGCCTTAGATACGCTAGTCAAGTTAGTTCGAGCAGCAGAATCGGTATCGAATCGGATTCATCGCCATTTGCTCGATGTAGATTTGACCGTAAGTCAGTTTGGGGTGCTAGAAGCACTTTATCACCTGGGACCTCTCCATCAGCGAGATTTAGCCGAGAAACTGCTCAAAAGCGGTGGTAACATGACTTTAGTGATCGACAACTTAGAAAAGCGGCAGTTGGTAAGACGGGAAAGAGAAGTCGGCGATCGCCGTTGCATTAAAGTACATTTAACAGAAAAAGGCAAGCACCTAATTAGTGAAATCTTTCCGACGCACGTTGCTGCTGTCGTGGAAGAGATGAGCGTTCTCACCCCAACAGAGCAAACAGAGTTGGGACGCATGTGCAAACGGCTAGGATTAGGAGCGAGAGATATTCCTGCGAGTAGGAGTATCCCCAGCCCCTAGTTCCTTGTTTTGAGATTGTTGAATAGCAAACAGTCTTTCTGGGCAGAGCAGTTAGAATAGAAATAGATAGAGCATAAGTTTGCCCTAATCGACGTATAAAGTTCTTTGAACTCTCCCAAAGCTAGGTTTTGAACATTTTTTATGGAATCAAGTAGTAGTAATTCTGCCAACCCTGGTGAGAAATCACCCCCCAGGTTGGCAGAAATTGTAGGAACGGCGATCGCGGTATTGACGCTCATCGTACCTCTACTGGCGATCGCTCACTACTCGTCAAATGACGTGCAGCTAGAGCAGCCCCTTTCCTATTCGCTACAAAGGACAGATAAATAAGAGTGGCTAGTGGCTAGAGAATTTTAAATTTCTTACTACACCTCACATTTTTGATTTACTGGTCACTGGTAACAGGTCACTGGTCACTGTTCCAAGCCGTCCATATTAGCCTAAAATGCTACAGGTAAAGCGATCGCGCATCGATCGCTATTAGCTGTCATCTTGGAGAATTATTGTGGACTTATCCCGCATTCCGGCTCAACCAAAGCCAGGTTTAATTAACGTTTTGATTGAAATTGCTGCTGGCAGCAAAAATAAGTACGAATACGACAAGGATCTGCAAGCTTTTGCTTTAGACAGAGTGTTATATTCCTCAGTGCAGTATCCCTACGATTATGGTTTTGTGCCGAATACCTTGGCTGATGATGGCGATCCGTTGGATGGGATGGTATTGATGGACGAACCAACTTTTCCAGGCTGCGTCATCGCCGCCAGACCAATTGGGATGTTAGAAATGATTGATGGTGGCGATCGCGATGAAAAAATTCTCTGCGTCCCCGATAAAGACCCGCGTTACGCAAACGTCAAATCTCTCAACGATATTGCGCCTCACCGTTTAGACGAAATTGCCGAATTCTTCCGCAGCTATAAAAATTTAGAAAAGAAGGTCACGGAAATTCGCGGCTGGCAAGATGTCGATCGCGTTATGCCTTTAGTAGAACAGTGTGTCAAAGCTGGTAGCGAAAAAGGTCGCGATTCAGACTCAGAAACTGTTTAACTTCCTAAATGTAGAGACGTTCGTGTAACGTCTCTATACTTAACCCAATTCCCGCCCATGCAACGCACATTTCTCCTCGCCAAAATCCACAATTGCACCCTAACGGGGGCAAATCTTAACTACGTAGGTAGTATTAGTATCGATCGCGCTTTGTTAGATGCTGCTGGGATATTACCCTACGAACAAGTGCAAGTCGTCAACGTAAATAATGGTGAAAGATTAATTACTTATGCGATCGCCGCACCACCAAACTCTGGAAAAGTTGAGTTAAACGGTGCTGCGGCAAGATTAGGGATAAGTGGCGATCGGGTGATTATTATGACCTACGCTCAATTAACTCCAGCAGAACTAGAAACTTTTTGTCCTACAGTTGTTTTAGTAGATAGTAAAAATCGATTGTTAGAAGTACGCCGCTACGACGATCTATTATTAGCTCAAGTTTAGTTTTAGCAGAATTATTTTACTGAGCGATCGCGCTAAGTTGTGAAGAATTCACTTTGCTGCTTCGCACCTCAGTATAAAATTTCTTGATGTATACCTATTTAAAACTGCATTGATATTTTGTGATTTATGTATAAGATGACTTTCTTTCCGATCGCGCTTTAGGTAGACTCATAAAGTCAGAAGATTTACACCAATTAGGGCGATCGCGGTTCTGGTGCGGTGAGGCGATCGAACAGGGAAATAGTAAGGGCATGGAGTTATGAAGAAACTAATCAAAGGGCTGCGGGATTTCAAGACTAACTACTTTTCTACCCACACGGAACTGTTTGAACAGCTTGCCCACGGACAAAAACCGAGGGTTTTATTTATCAGTTGTTCCGATTCGCGCGTCGATCCTAACTTGATTACTCAAACAGAAATTGGAGAATTATTTGTCATCCGCAACGCTGGAAATATTATCCCACCCTATGGAGCAGCCAATGGTGGCGAAGGCGCAGCGGTAGAATATGCAATTCATGCTTTGGGAATTGAGCAAATTGTGGTCTGCGGACACTCCCACTGCGGTGCGATGAAAGGACTGTTGCAATTGGATAAACTTCAGGAAGAAATGCCCTTAGTTTACGATTGGCTAAAGCACGCTGAAGCTACTAGGCGACTGATTAAAGAAAACTATAAGTCTTATCAAACAGAAGAGTTATTAGAAATTGCGATCGCAGAAAATGTTTTAACCCAGATTGAAAACCTCAGAACTTATCCCGTCGTCCATTCGAGAATGTATCAAGGCAAGCTGAAAATCTACGGCTGGATCTATCACCTGGAAACTGGAGAAGTTTTGGCGTACGATCCTGACAGCCATTCCTACGTCCATCCTCAATCCCAACTTGGCGAATACGATCCTCTAGATGGACCAGTAGCAGGCGAGTTTACAGTTAGTAACGCTCCTCCTCCTCCCATCGCCTGCGATTTCCCTCATCGCCAGCACTACGAAGTTGTCAGTAATGGAGACAATGGAGGTTTACAGGGGTCTTCATCTATATCGTGGCTGTCTTCAGAACAAGCAGAGCGAATTTATCGGGGATCTAATGGTAGGAAATGATCTATGGTGGGCAATGCCCACCCTACTAACAAATGATAAATGACAAATGACAAACGACATTTTTATAGTTGACTGTAGGAGCGATCGCGAACTTGAATTGACTCAATTGCTTGAATTATTCGCGTCAATTGTTGTGCCACTTCTCCACTGGCAAACATCGCCTCTGCTTGAGTGATTCCCGCACTAATATCGGCACAAATACCAGCACGCCATAAATAAAACCCGCCATTCCAAATCGCAGATTGCATCATTTCTGAGGGTTTCCCTTGCAAAACCGATCGCATATCTGCTACTAAATGTTCGGTCGGATCGCAAGGGACATTGTGGCTGCTAAAACCATAATCGCGGGATGAAAGGTGCAGGCGATCGATCGCAACTAACCCCGATTCATCGGTTATGTCGGGTGTAGATAAACCAATAATATTCGTCCGTTCGCGGGGGAGATCGCAACTCCCCTCTAATCCTTTGACTGTCGTAAAGTTGTTTGTACCGCGTAAAGACAAGGCAACTTGAAACATATGTTCCGTGGGAGGATGGACGTATCCCGCCACAATCTGCGCCGCTCCTGCATAGGGACACCACATCAATTCCATCGTGGCAAAAGGCGGACGCTTGCCAATTTGATCGCGGTATTCAAATATTTTTTGAGCTAAAGGAAAATGTTGGGGTAAATAGACAAATCCCAAACCTGTATTCTCAAAAACTTGCTGAGTTTGGTCTAGAGATAACTCAGTCCAATCAACTCCTAACCCTTGCCAGATCTCTACCAGTGGCACACCGTATTTAGTCGGCATTCGATCGCTACCGTGCATAATCATCGCTTGCCCCGCAGCCGTCAGCAATAGGGCAGTGAGAGGACTAATCGGCGCAGTGCGATCGCGTCCATCGTAGGGAATGCCCAAAACCATCACCGGAGTAGAGCTACCAATAGGTTGTAGTTTTGGTCCCAGTTCGTCGTAAACATCTAACATGCCTGCCAGTTCTGCCCCTGTAGGGCGTTTAATCCGGTGGGCAATCAAAAACGCACCAATCTGAGCAGGGGTTGCTTCTCTCAACAACATCATTCGGGTTGCTGCGGCTGCTTCCGTGCGAGTTAAGTCCTCTTTTGTATGATTACCGCTTCCCACTTTCCGCAGTAAATCCCTAAATGCGTTGCTCATGATGTAATTGCTCGATCGAAATTCTCAAAATTCCAGTTCCTTTGCACTGCTGAATGTTAAGGAACGCTGCCAAGAGAGTGAGTAGTAGGTAGAAGTGGCTAGTGGCTAGTGGCTAGTGGCTAGAATTACTTGCTCTGCCGCTCTACCCCTCTGTCCCTCTGCTTCCTTGTCTCCCTTGTCTCCCTTGTCCCCCTTGTCTCCTTCGTTCCCCCACGTCTCTTCTTCTACACTCAGTTTAGGTGGTACGAGTTCTCGCACCAGTTGCCAAAAATATTGAATCGGTGGAATGCTGAGTCGATCTTGACTTGTTACCATCACGACTTGGCGTGATAAGCTAGACCCTGGCGCAAGAGAACCATTGCTGTCAGTGTTAGCAATTGGACGAACGGCAAGGGTAGGATCGAGACGCGATTCTACCAGGGCAGACTGCGGCAATAAGGCGATCAGTTCTCCTTGTCGCGCTACTCCGCGAAAGGCATCGAGAGTATTCACTTCCAGCACGGCTTGGAGCGTAGCACCCAGGCGATCGAAACGCTCTTGGACTAAACGCTGCATCCCATAACCGTCTTTAAATACAACTTGAGGGTAGCGGATGAGTTCCAACCAGGGAATCTGTTCGTATTGTGCCAACGGATGATTTGCTCCCACCAAAACCTCAATGGGTTCATCGTATAGCACTTCCGTCACCATTTCTGGGCTGGTAGTTAAAAAACGATTATTCATGACGATCGCCAGATCTACCAATCCATCCTTGAGGACTTTTAAAGCGCGATCGCTACCCAACGCTGTAACGCGCAGTTGGACATCGGGATAATTGCGACAGAATTTTTGCAGTACCGGAGGCAAATAATGGGCGCATAAAGAATGGATTGCCGCAACACACAACTCCGGTTGTTTTCCCGCCATCAAATCTGCCAACTCCTCCGTAACGTAGCGCCATTCCTGGCAGATTTTACGGGCACGGGGCAACAGTCGCTCTCCTGCCAACGTCAGCTTAGCCTGTGCTGTCCGATGAAATAGCTGAACTTCTAGGTCGGCTTCCAAGGCTTGAATTTGCCTGCTGATTGTCGATTGGGTAACTCCACATTTGCGAGCTGCTTGCTGAAAGCTACCTGATTCCGCGATCGCCAAAAAGGCTTGCAACTGTTCTAGCCGCATGATGATGTAGCCTGAATTACATTTAAGGCATCAATCTAAATTAACCGATCTCGGCTCCAGGTTTAGTAGAACTTGATACAGCTCAACAGCGATCGGTGAGTGATGGGTTCAGCTTTCTGTTTGGGCGATGCTGTTGATTTGAGCATGGCAGTTGTTAGGTAACTGCGGGTTAGCGGGCGATCGCGCTGACTTTGATGCAGAAGTATGCCAATGTAAATATTGCATAAAGCTGCAACCAAAATAATAAGTGGTATTTCTATTCATTTTCTAAAAGTTAAAGAGATCGAGTAAAATGCCTAGTTTTTATACTTTGTACCTTCACTATTAGAAGGGCAAGTTTTTTTAACTAACCTCAGTATTAATACGAAAAAATTTATTAATTTTTTGTGAGTTCTTCTCACGACTCGCTACGCACCAATCTTCACTGAGAACTGTCAACTGTCAACTATCAACTGTCAACCATTTCTAACAATTGTGCTTCGCTGAGGATTGCAATTCCTAGTTTTTGCGCCTTGTCTAATTTAGAACCAGCTTCTTCGCCAACGACAAGGTAATCTGTTTTCTTACTGACTGAATCCGTTACCTTACCTCCAGCCTTCTGAATCAATTCTTTTGCCTCATCCCGCTTCAGTGTGGGTAAAGTCCCAGTAATAACAAAAGTTTTACCCCCTAGTGGTAAGGATGCATCGTTTTGTCGAGCCGTTTCTTCAACCGCTTCCCCACCTAACTGCAAACCAGCTGCTTGCAGTCGAGCAATTAAAGACTGATTTGCTGGAATGCGGAACCAATCGTAGACCGAATGAGCAATTTCTGCCCCAATTCCGTAAACTGATTCAATATCTGTGGTTTTTGCTGCTGCTAACTGCTCGACTGTAAAAAACTTTTGGGTCAATACCTGAGCGTTGACGCTACCTACATGACGAATACCCAAACCATATAATACCCGCGACCAAGGTTTAGTTTTAGAAGCGGCGATCGCCTGCACCAATTTTTCCGCTGACTTCTGCCCCATGCGTTCTAACTGCATTAGTTTTTCAGCATCCAGATTGTAGAGATCGGCAACAGAATGAACCACACCGCGATCGACTAATTGATGGACTAGCTTTTCCCCCATGCCATTAATATCTAAAGCATCTCGACTCACCCAGTGTTCCAAAGCTCCCTTGAGAATTGACGGACAGGAAGCATTGACGCAGCGCGTAACTGCCCCTTCTTTGATAACGGGTTGGCTACATGTCGGACAATGGGTAGGCATTTGAAAAGGTTGGGTTCCGGCGGGGCGAAGTTCTAGCAACACCCGCACGACTTCAGGTATTATTTCCCCAGCCTTACGGACAATTGCCGTATCGCCGACGCGGATATCCAATTGAGCCACGCGATCGCTATTATGTAAAGTCGCGCGAGAAACCGTCGTTCCTGCCAACTGCACTGGACGCATAATTGCCATCGGAGTCAACGCCCCCGTTCTCCCTACATTCACCGCAATTTCTTCGACGCGGGTAGGGGCTTCCTCGGCTGCATATTTCAAGGCGATCGCCCAACGGGGAAACTTTTGTGTAAATCCCAATTGCTCTTGGAGGGGTAGAGAATTTATCTTCACCACTACCCCATCTGTCATGTAAGGTAAATTTAACCGTTCGGTATCCCAATAGCGATAATATTCGGCAACTTCCTGCACTGTAGGACATAACTTGCGATGGGGATTCACCTTAAACCCCATCTGCTGTAATAACTCTAAAGCTTCCCATTGAGTTTGGTAGACACTCGCATCATCTCTACCAGCAACGTGTAACGTATAAGCAAAAAAATCCAATCGCCGTTTATCGACAATGCGAGGATCGAGTTGGCGCAACGTCCCCGCCGCCGCATTACGCGGATTAGCAAATGGTGGTTCGCCCCTTTGCGATCGCTCTTGATTGATTTGCTCGAATACATCTAGGGGTAAAAATGCCTCTCCTCTCACTTCTACCTTTGTAGGAGGATTTTCCACCTGCAACCGCAAAGGAATCGCACGAATTGTTTTGACATTCTGGGTAATATCTTCACCCATCACGCCATCACCCCTAGTTACCCCGCGCACGAGTAACCCATTTTCATAAGTTAAGGCGATCGCCGAACCATCGATTTTGAGTTCGCATACGTATTCTTGTAGAGGTGTTGCATGCAATGTCTCTATAGGAGCATTCCGCCGCCACCGTTGTTCCCATGCCTTCAATTCGTCAATGTTAAAAGCATTTTCCAGACTGTAAAGCGGGATGTTATGACGCACTGAGAAGAATTGGGTAGCGGGTTTTTCTCCCACCCGTTGCGTTGGACTATCAGGCGTGATTAAGTGCGGATATTGGGTTTCAAGTTCCTGTAATTCTCGATACAGTTGGTCGTAAACCGAATCTTCCATTATCGGGTTGTCTAGAACGTAGTAAGCATAGCTAGCGTTTTGCAATAACTGCTGCAATTCCCGTACTCGCTGTTCCACCAACATCTCCTTCTACATCCCACTTAGCGTTCTTTTCTAGGTTACTGAGTTTCATCCATATCGTCGCCTCTATGGAGGACTAACGTTAGTTTATTTGTACTATTTTACGCAATAAACTGTGGAAAATCTCACTAAATCTTGATTGTTTTTCCTAACAAGTTTAAATAAAGCAAATTTAATTACGTAAATTGAATTCTATAAACACATAACCTAAAGATTGACTCGATCTGTTTATTTGATATTTATAAAAATTCTAAATCGTTCGCCAAAAATAAGTGGTTTTATCAAAGGCATTGCCCACCATGCATTGATATTCCACGCATTAAATAAAACTAATAGAGCAATTCCTAGTCTACTGAGGTACGATTAATAGTAATGTTGTGTATTCTGCCCAGATAAAAATGAAGGCAT
>NZ_RSCK01000082.1:0-28522 GCF_003991895.1 Chroococcidiopsis cubana SAG 39.79 | reverse complement strand
AATCCTTAATAGAGCATCCTACAGTTGATTTTTCTCCTTTTTGCCTCGTTTAAGATTTACTTTATGAATAGCCTCTTATGTTCGAGCGCACTGGTGATATTCGAGTCATCTCTAGACTGCCAATTTTGAATAATCCTGAAGCCACAAAAGACATTACTCAGCAGCAAAGGCAAAACGTGCTAGATGGATTTATGAGAATTTATGGCGTTTACGACAGTATTGCTGTCATGGATCTATCTGGAAAAGTAATTTTGCGCACGACTGGAGAAACATCAACAAATCTGGCAGACCGAGACTATTTCAAGGAGGTGATGAGAACTAAACAGCCAGCCATTGTACAACCTAGAAAAACATCAACTGGTGAAGTTGCCATTCACTTAGCTGCACCAATAATTAATGCTAATACGGGCAAAATGATAGGCGTAGTTCGCACCCGTATGCCTATAAAAAGCTTAGATAGCATTTTGAATGAAAAAATATTCAATGCATCACAGCAGGCGCAACAAGCCGGATCGAGTAGCAAAGAATATCATCTCGTGAGTTCTGATGATAAGTTCTTTGCAGCGCGGGAAGCAGAACAAGTGGGTCACGATGCTAAAGCAGACTTTGCTAGCTTTGTCAAAATGCACGCCGAGAAAAAAATAGCTACAGCGATCGATATCGATCGCTTTGACAAAACAGAACAATTAGTTTCCTATGCGCCAGTACCAAACATGGAAGGAATGCCAGAACTTGACTGGAGCGTAATCTTAGCAGAAGATACAAAATCTGTATTTGCTGGGCAGCAGCAACTCATCACCAACCTACTACTAGGAACTGGGATTACTTTATTGGTTGCTGGTGGGTTGGCAGTTCTATTCGCCAGCCGTACAGCTAAAATGATTCAACAAATTGCCAATGCTGTCGCTTCCTCTTCTACCGAAATTGGGGCAACAGTCGAACAACAAGAACGCACTACCACCGAACAAGCAAGTTCTGTCAATCAAACCACTGTCACCGTAGAAGAACTAGGTGCGGCTTCTCGCCAATCTGCCGAACAAGCCGAAGCCTCTGCTGCTGGGGCGCGTCAAGCCCTAGAACTCGCCGATAACGGTAGCAAAGCCGTACATCAAACGATGGCAGAAATGTCTACCGTCCGCGATAAAGTGGGGGCGATCGCCGAGCAAATTATGCGATTATCAGAACAAACGACTCAAATCGGTAGTATTTCCGATTTAGTTGCAGATGTTGCCAACCAAACCAATATGTTAGCCCTCAATGCAGCAGTAGAAGCAGCACGGGCAGGCGAACACGGTAAGGGATTTGGTGTCGTTGCAGGTGAAATTCGCAAACTTGCCGACCAAAGTAAGAAATCTGCCGAGAAGATTAATGCATTAGTTAACGACATTCAAGCTTCAATTAACGGCACTGTAATGGCGACGGACGAAGGCACGAAATCAGTCGATTATGGACTGCGCTTAGCCCAAGGAACTGTAGAGTCCTTCACTGGAGTCGCAGATGCCGTTAACCACGTCTTCCTCAACAGCCAACAGATTTCCCTCAGCGCCAAGCAGCAAGCGGTTTCCGTGCAGCAAGTCGTCTCAGCAATGAACGAAATCAACCTCGGTGCAAAAGATACGGCAGCTGGCATCAACCAAGTCCGCGTTTCAACTCAGCAACTCAATCAAGTTGCCCAACAATTACAGGCAATTGTATAGAAAGAAGTCAAAAGTCAAAAGTGAAAAGTCAAAAGTGAAAAGTCAAAACTTTTTTACCGATCGCTCCCGACTCCCTAGTACGGGCGCACAGCATCCCCTATCGACTCCCGACTCCCTAGTACGGGCGTACAGCATCCCCTATCGACTCCCGACTCCCTAGTACGGGCGCACAGCAGTGCGCCCCTACCGACTCCCTGATAACTGATAACTGATAACTGCCATGACCCCAATTAAAGTTTTATTAGTCGATGACTCTCCCGTTGCTATGAGCATTTTCCGTAAAGTGCTTGATTCTGCACCAGAAGTGCAGGTTGTAGGTACAGCTCAAGATGGTGCAGAAGCTTTGAATTTAATTCCTAGAGTTCAACCTCAAGTAATTTGTACGGATTTGAAAATGCCCAAAATGGACGGTTTAGAATTCATCAAACATGTCATGGCAAAGTCTCCATTACCAATTTTAGTTTTGAGCGATGCCGTCCAAAAGCAAGATATAGACAACGTATTCCAAGTTTTGCAAGCTGGAGCCGTTGATGTAATGCCAAAACCCGCATCAGTTTCAACCGCAGATCAAGAAGAACTGAAGCGGCAATTAATTACCAAAATTCGAGTTTTGGCAAGCAAACAAGTGAGCGCTAAACCACTCACATAATCGTTACAGGAAGTGCGCCAACAGAGTATCTGCGCGGTGTAGAGACGTTATATGTAACGTCTCTATGCCATTCGTATCACTTTTGTACGGTTGATTCGAGATCCAATTGATGTCAAAATTTTCAGTAAAAGTTTTATTAGTTGAAGATTCACCTGTTGTCCTGGCAATTCTGAAAAAGCTATTAGCTGCTACATCAGAAATAGAAGTTGTTGGCACGGCTAGTAACGGTCAGGAAGCTTTGGATAAAATTCCAGAGCTGCAACCTAACGTAATTTGTACAGATCTACACATGCGAAAGATGGATGGTCTGGAGTTTACCAAACAGGTGATGGCAAAACACCCTTTACCAATTCTAGTTATCAGCAGTTCGGTACAGGAGAGCGACACCAATACGATTTTTCAGTTGTTACAAGCTGGAGCGATCGATGTCTTTCCCAAACCTGCAATGGGAACACCTTCAGAGTACGATCGCATCAAGCAAGAGTTAATTACCAAAATCAAAGTGCTTTCTGGTGTCAGCGTCTTCACGAAACCATTGAAGCAGCCCGTACTCTCGACCGCAGCTCTACCCTTAGTTCAAGGTAGAATTTTAGGATCTCACAGCGGGTTATCTTCAATTCGGATGGTAGCTGTTGGTGCTTCTACAGGTGGTCCTCAAGCATTACAGAAGCTTTTTAGCCATCTACCAAGTCACTTTCCAGCGCCCGTTATTTGCACTCAGCATATTAGCGAAGGATTTTTGCCGGGATTGGTGAGTTGGCTAGCAACTGAGTGTCAAGTCAAAGTTAAGATTGCTCAAGATGGGGAAATTCCATCACCGGGAACGATTTATTTTGCACCAGAAAAGTGTCACTTAGAATTTAGTTCTCTAGGCAAATTTACTCTTAACCGAGCAACTGGCGTTGTAGACGGTCACTGCCCCTCAGTTACAGTCATGTTTAAATCTGCCGCCCAGTTTTACAGTAAGGGAATCATGGGCGTGCTACTAACAGGAATGGGTAGAGATGGTGCTACAGGAATGCAAGCGATCGCTCAAGCCGGAGGAATCACAATCGCTCAAGACGAGGCAAGCAGCATCGTGTTTGGAATGCCAAAAGAAGCGATCGCATTAGGAGCCGTGCAACACATCTTACCAATCCAAAGCATAGTTCCCTTCGTGCTGAGCCGAGTTTTTGTCAGGTAGCGCACGAGCAGGGAGCAGGGGGAAAGAGAGCTGGGGGAGCTGAGGGAGCTGAGGGGGAGAATACTTACCAACTACCAACTACCAACTACCCATTACCCATTTTCATTCATTCAGAAGCTTCAAACAACCACTTCCTAACTCGTTCCATGCTTTGCCAATCTGGTTTGCGGCTCATGCCATCGGCAATGTTTTGCTTGACTTCATCCCGCATATCGGAATCAACCATGATAAACTGCATGGCGCGATCGACGTGTTCTCGCACGCCTTTTTGTCCGGTTTCCAGCATTGCTACGGCAAGGTTAACTCTGGACTGGGCATCTTGGGGATGTAACTTAACTGCCTTTTGCGCTGCTTTGAGGGCAGCATTTGATTTATCGCTTAATAAATATAACCACGCCAAACAAGTCCAAGCAGCGCTACTTTTGGGAGCGCGATCGCAAATGTCTTGAAAAACTGGAATTAACTTCTCTGGTTCTTCGCCAGCCTTGTAGCGTTCGAGTGCTGATTCAAAGAGGGATGCAACTGTGTCAGTCATTGTCAACGGCAGGAATTTGGGTAATGGGTAATGGGTAACGGGTAATGGATCCACAACTACCAATTACCAATTACCTATTACCACTCAGCCACTCTATTAAACACCAAACGATTTCCCGCAGCCACAAGTTTGATTGGCGTTGGGGTTCGTGAATTGGAAGCCGCCACCGATCATGGCATTACTGTAATCTAGCTGTAAGCCATAAAGGTATAAGATGCTTTTGCGATCGCACACGATCTTGAAGCCTTCGTAATCGTAGACTTCATCATCGGCTCTAACTTTACTAATATCTTCAAAATCCATCATGTAAGACATTCCAGAGCAGCCACCCTGACGCACTCCCACCCGCAAGCAGAGGTCTTGCCCTTGGCGATCGCGCAGAAATGAAATGTGTTGCAGAGCTGCTTGGGTTAACTGAATGCCTCGCTGTTGAGACTGGGTTGCTGATGTCATAGACTGTTACAACTCCTGGTATGGTTTTAGAATGCAATATGCAGCTTTTTCGTCCATTGTAACGGCAACAGAGGTGCGGTTTGAGAAATTGTCAACGATCCTGACCAAAGCACCACAAAGATTTCTATCCTAGAATTGATAGGTCTAATTGGATGAAACGGGATCGGGGAAAATACAACTCCTGTTGGCTGAGGCAAGGCTGCCAATTGCTTAACTACAGCTCCCACACCTAAGTAAGATCGAAAGTTTGCACTGTCTCCCTGATTGGCTTGGTTGGTCTATGACAACTTCGTTAAATAGCTCCACGCGACGGCGTTTGCAGAAATTGAATCAAATTCCTTGTGTCTGGGAGGGCGATCGCCGCACGTTATCAGCGCCAAGCCCCAGAGGGGACGCAGAGGCAGGGAGCGAGTGTATTTTGTGGGTCGATGGCTCTCAAGGAGTCGTGCGGGCAATGGATGTCGTGGCTACCGACAGCGGACCCGAAGTTGTCGTGCGCACGCTGTTACGGGCAATGGAGCATCCCAACAGCCCCGCTAAACCCGCTCGTCCTCAAAAAATTGTCGTGCGCGATCGCGAAATTCAGTTTTATTTGCGCGGTGTGTTACAAGAATTAGACATCGCGATCGATTACGTCCCCGATCTACCGCTAATTGATGAATTGTATCGCGGCTTTGAAGAATTTGGGGAAGCTCATCCCCCCGAATTACCACCTCAATATGCCACCGCCCTCAAAAAGAAAGCATTTGAGATTTGGCAAGCTGCTCCTTGGGAGTTGTTAGAAGAACACCAAATTATTGCCGTCAAGCTCAACCATTTTGACATCGAAACCCTATATATATCCGTAATGGGCATGTTGGGGATGGAATATGGCATTTTGCTCTATCGCTCTGCTGAATCCTTGCAAAGATTTCGGGCGAAAGTTTTGATTGAAGAAGATGCCACAGAACAGCTAGAAGAAGCATTTCTCAAACAAGATTGCTTATTTCTCACTTTCGAGCGCTCGGAAGAGATGGATGGTGGTGGAGAATTTGTCGATCTAGCAGACCTACCCCTGTCGGAGATTGAGCCATCTTTTGGTAATATCCATCCTCTAGAAGGACTGCGCTCTGTCCTCTATGAGGAGGAGGCTAGTGCTGTTTTTGTTGCCTTGGAAGCTTTAAATCGCTTTTTGCGAAACGAGCGCCGACAACTAGGCGGGAAAACTTTCCCTGAGATTAGCCGCAATTATCGCATTACACTACCCTCATCCCAGTCGGAGAAAAAATCTCAACCCCTCAGCGTGACTGTCTCCACCTTGCCGAATTTGGCTACAGAGTTAGAGGAAATGGCAGATGCAGTTGCAACTGAGGCAATAGAAGCAGAAGATTTGGACGACATGCCTCTATTTCAGTCTTTACGGGACGATTTAATCCCAGAAGATTCTTTCCTCAGTTTGGGGGTTGTGTCTTGGGAAATGGTGCAGCAATTGCGCCAGAAAGTCACCCATCAGCAAGTCGGCAAGCCTACAGAAGCAGGAGATGGATTGCCAGTGATTTTGATTCAAACTTCCCGTCCTAAAGCCAAAGAAGCGATTGAGGCTCTCTTGAGTGCGGGAGGACTTAGAGGTATCGGTTTTAATCCCGGAGCAGATCCGTTTGGTGGCGATCGCTACGATTTAGGCGTGCTGCAAACTAATAATGGAGAGTTATTTCTATTTGGCGAATTTTTAGAAGACGATCCAGTTCACGTCGTCGCGAGAAAGAAGTGGAACGATCGCTGCAAGCATACCAAAGGCTATTGCGGCTTAATCGTCGCGAGAGGTCTAATGGGTGCTTCGCGGGGACAACCCCAAATGAAAGATATGATGGCACTATTTGAAGCGCGATCTCTTTCATCTAAAGATTTAGGCATTGGAATGCTTCAGTTAATGCCACAGATTGAATAAGCGGTCATTGGTGAGTAGCTGGTGGCTAGTAGCTAGTGGTTAGATTCTTCTCTAGTCAAGGTTTCCAATATTCCAACAGTCACTGGTGATTAGATTCTTCTCTAGTCACCAGCCACTAGTCACTAGTCACTGATTTTGTTCTACTTTATGTTGCTCTAAATTGGCTAGATCGCGAAAAACAATCAAAAATTCTTTATCGCCAATTGTACTAATTCGTGCCTCTTGGTAATGCTGTTTGTTCTTAAAAGAAACTGGAAATTGAAAAATCTGAGTTGCGCCAGTTCTCAGAGCTAATCGAGCATATTCGAGCAGCTGTTGTGCCGTTTCTGCTGGCAAGAACTCATTCACGTTCTTACCTAAGATATCTCCATTCAAAGTAAACGAATTAGCTTCTTTTGCTGGCATATAGCTCAGACACGTACCATCTTGTTTCATCCGCAATATAGAATCTGGCAGCGCTCTTAATATAGTACTACTCGCCGTTTCACTTTCATACAAGGCAGATTGAACTTCTTTTTGTCGCCGCCAGTTCTGAATTAGTTTTTCCACTACGATCGCACCTAATACGCCACAGACCAAGCCGAGAATCCCAATTGGAATTAGCAAGTCTTGAGCAGAAAAATTAGATGGCGATACATTAGACACTGCTACGTTATATTCTTTCAAAACTACTCGTGACGTGATGCCGTACAGAGCGCTACAAAACACAGTTAAAAATAAGATGAGTCCCAGCCAAGCCTGTCTGCGAAGTAAAGCAACTGTATCAGCTAAAGCAGAGGGTGATAATGTTTGAACGGGAGATTGCTGAGGTTGCTGTCGCGGAATTTGACTGCCGATTAACGAAGTCATTCTAATTCCAGCAATTAATAGCACTACTAAACCCGAACCTAATAAGAGAATATAAAAGTTACTGAATGTCCCTCCTAAATATAATCCCTGATGAATTTCTAGCAAAAATCCGATTTTCTCTCTAGATAAACCGAGCCAGTCCCTTGCTATTGTGTAAGCTAAACCTGTTTCAGCGCTAATTGAAAGTGGTAAAAGTAAAATCAATGCGAGCAGTCGATGGATATTGCGAATATTCGATTTTGCCAGTTCGCGATCGCTACTCCGACGATCGAGTAAATGCGTACCTGTTACGCTCATTCCCAATATTCCCAAGCTAATCAGAATAATGTATATGGGAACGAGACGTTTGCCCAGATATTCACCTTGATGAATTGTCATCAAAACATCACCAACTGAGGTAGAAACTCCAAACCAACTTTTGCCCAAGCGGTATGCAACTCCAGTCAGCGCACTAGCAAGTAGAGGTAAAAAAAGAATTGGAGCAAGCTGACGATGCAGTTTACGAAACTCTACTTTCATAGCAAAAAAACATCTAGGGCAGTTTTTATCTTACTCTTAATAACGCTATTTAGTAAACTGTTTAACATTAAAAATGATTATACTTAAGCCCTCTGATATTGAGAATAACTCCTATTTTTTTGCACTTATTTAATCTGCGAGTATGAATTAATACAACCAATCATTGATAAGAGTTCATCGCTCTGGAAATGGAAAACGCGATCCAAAAACTGCTCCACATACATTCACTATGAGGCTCAGCTTTCATTAAACCCATCCAGACAAATCGCCAAATTTTTGTAATTTTTCTATCTAGCGATAGATGCTTTTTTCCTTGTGTTATAAAGACTTTACAATCTAAGTATTAATAAATACTAAATTTTAGTATCGAAAAATACAATATGTAATTTGATTTCTCTTTTATATTTCAATTTGAGTCATCAAGGGTGCATTTTTACGCTCGGAGTCAATAGTTATTTTTATGAAAGTTATCTGGTTGCATTTGATTCGGTTGTTGCAGCGGCAGAATTTTTTTTCTTCTTCCAAAACCGTTCTTCCTGAAGTTGCAGCAGCTGCACTCGTTCCGCTCATTAGTTCAGCTAATTTTAATTCTTCTCTAGGTTTTTTCCTATTTCTATCAAGTGCAACCTTACTCAGATTGGTTTGGAATAGTGCAATTTTCATTCATGGCTTGGGACACGCAATCGCGATCGCCACTCTCGACCGACAAATAATTGCCCTCAATATCGCCAATATTCTCGAACATAGAAGTATTGCTGTAACTCTGCGATCGCTACTACCTTTTCAGCCAATATTTATTCCTGGATGCGATCGAGCCGATTTATGGGTGGCAGCAGGCGATCTCACTCCTTAGCGGATCAGAATTAAAGCTCTTGGCGGGGTTTGTTTTAATCTTCTTGCTATTGCCATATTATGGCAACTTTCTTCTGATAGTTTCGGCAATACTGGGACGAGCGAGCGTCAGGCGATCGCTTTTATTAGCACATTTTTTAGTCAAACTTTTCTGGGTGCTAATTTGCTAATCATTCTTAGCTCCAGGTCCGATCTGGCAGCGTTTGTGACTGGAGTTGCAGAGATTTTTTGTTGCGGTAACTTTGGCTTTTTAGGTCAGCGCAATACGGACGACGATCCGCGCCAGCTTTTGCCAGAAAGAGTGGTAAACGTCTTTCACGAAATGGGGCGAGAAACAGAAATTCGAGGCGAACAAGCTGGTGGTGGACTGGTTGTAGCGACAAACCGAGATAATCAAACTGTATTTGTTGGGAAAAAAGTTGTCAACAAAAAAAGGGACAATTTGACTAAATCCTTAGAAACAGCTTTTGCAGCAGAAAGACGCAGAGCAGCACTCGCAGGCATTAAACCCCTAGAATCGACAGTGATGGGAGTGTGGCACTATCGCTTTGGAACGAGTGGACCCCCTGCTGTATTGGAAACTCATTGGCATGAATGGATGAGTGCCAGACAAGCATCTATATGGCAATTTCTTGACGGAGAGTGGGTTCACCAGTATAAAAACGTCAATTATCGGATTACCCACAATGGCGATTTTGATGCTTGGACGCTGTTCGATCGCTCGATTGGAAATACTGAGTTAGGCTGGTGGTTAGAAAGAGTTTTGCATACCCCCAACCACGCACGGGGAGATTCGCCCAAAATTGCGGGCATGATGGATTTACTCGTGACTCAAGGTATGTGGGATGCTTCGGTAAGATTAGCCTATCAACTGGCGATCGCTCCTTCAATCGAATCAGCCTTTGGCGGACAAAAACCCGCCGTTGATGCTCCGAATACAGCCCCTTCCCCGCAAGCGATCGGTAATTGGGCTGCCACGTTTGAAAATATCTTTGTGCTGTATCGCAAGCTTTTAGCAGCTCCAGATTCTCCTGCCTGTAGCCAATACTTTTGTCGTCTGGAACACGATATTTTACAAGCAACGACTAACGATAGCTCGATGAGCCAATGGTCTTGGCAAAGAAGAGTCACCTTTGTCAGAACGGCAATTCATGCTTTCTTTCACAACGACTTGTATTTTGCTACCAAAACGTTCATGTCGAGAGCCGAAGGGAGTTTTGGTTTAGTTACGGTTTCTACCCTAGACGAAGGACGACTGGTACTGAGCGCTCAAGGACAACCAATGTCCATTGGCTTCAATTGGCAAGACGGATACATGGTTTATGCCTCCGAACCAGCCGCAGTTGATGCTGTGTTACTGAATTTACCAGAGTCTTACCGTTTGGACTTAGACCAGAAAATGGGAGAAATTGCAATGGTTACAGCCAAAGACATTGCAATTTACTCGATGAGTCAAAAATGCGAAGTACCCCAATCAGACCTCAAGGATAGATGGATCTCGATGGCAGACCACCCCTATCTGCCGCACGTTAAATATCCTGAAAACGACACCATAGACCCAATTGCGGCTGACTGCCGAGAAATTCCCCCAATTCTGGCAGAAATTAGACTATTGTGGCAGAATTCAGCCTCGCTCGATCGCCAAAGTGCAGATTATCTAGTTCAACTCTTTTGTGAAAAGGCGCATAAATTCGAGCAAAAGCGGCAAAAAATGGTGCGTGCTGGGTTGACCGGACACATGCAGCAACTACCGTCTGTCGATCTGCTCGTGACAGGTGTAGAAAATAGTTTGTGGCTGGGAGAGAGATTTGCCCAGGATTTAAAGATTGTCTTTCCGTGGCTCAACGTGCGGGTCATCTCTTCCAATGAAGTTTTGCAGCAACTTCAGCACGACTTTAGCAGCTTGCAGCTCGGTAAAGATTCAATCGTCCTAGCGATTACTCAATCGGGTCAAACGTTTCCTACGGTACAGGCGATTAATACCTTCGACCAGTTGTATCGGCAAGACATCATCGGCGAGCTGTTTATCTTGACTGGAGAGTTAAGCAGCTTTTTAGGCTCTCGGGCGATCCAACCGAAGCACTCAAATACTGTGCGTCACAATATCTTCGTCAATGGGAGCGGACGCAGAACTTCTGAACCTGCCACGATCGCAGTTGCCGCAGCTCAACATACTTTAACGGAATTGTTACTTTATCTAGCGAAGCAGGTCAAACATCATTTTCCTGACTCCAGCCCCTTTGGAATGACCTTGACTCAAGAAAGTCTCGCCGCCTTAGACAAGATGAAGGATGACTTTCTCGATATCAATGTCGTGCAAATTATGGGGACAACTCCCACTGGAAACACAATTGAAACTGCGATCCGAAGAACTCTGATCGCAGGTGGTCGCACGTGGGCGCTCCATATCTTAGAAACGCCGCTAGCGTGGGGAATTCATGCTTTATATGTCGCGATTACAGTCGGATGGGCAATTCCTTTCGGTCACACAATTCCCTTAGCTAAGACAATTTTGGCTCTGATTGTTTGGGCAGCTCACATACCTCAAGATGCACTTTTTTTGGGAATAGTCAATCCTGTTGTTAGTTTAATTGACATTGCCATATACATTTTCGGTTCGTGGCTCTGGACGTTGGGACTGAGGTATTTTCAAGGCAGACAACTCCTCGCTCGAATTGGCAAAAGAACCTTGGTAATTGGTGACGTACCTTGGGTGAGCAAATTATTAAAATCCTATGTCAGTAAATTGTTTTCTCTCAGCTACGGAATTGCTTCTTTAGAAGTTCACGGAGCAAATCCAGAGGACGATTTATTGCACGATTTTGGACACCGAGTCGTGAGAGGAACTCTGCTATTTTTGGGCGTACCCGATGGTAGGCGGGGACAAAAGCAAAAACACCAAGAAAACGCCGCCATTATGACTGGTAAACAAGCAGACGGCGTGAGAAATATTGACGTGGGACCGGAAGTTGTTGTCATGGGTACTAACCCTGAAATTGCCCGCAAAGGCTTCAGTAGCGCGATCGTTTTAGAAGGTAACGATGAGTATTTTTATTTCAGAAATGCCGCTTTTTACTTTAAAGACCAAAATGCCGAAGATCAAAAAGAGCTGATTGAGGATTTGAGAGAATCTCGATTTGGGGCTTTTGAGCGATTGCTAGCCAGTTACGTATTTTTCTGGGCTTTAGCGAAAAAAGTCGCTTCATTTCCTTTCTTGCGATACCAGCACTGGAAGTCTCAAAGCCGCACCAAGATTATGACGACTGCCGCACCAGTAGCAGGAATGAGTGTAGAAACACCAAAACAACTCTACCAACCAGGCAGAGACGACAAGCCAGAAGCAGTTATCAGTGACTAGTAACGTCATGAGTCCCTAGCCGCTTATTAAGGTATTATTAGTAGAGCTGTCTGAGTTGAATCAGACACAAATATCAGCTTCTCATACAGCTTGGAGATACACCTATGCTGACGCTTAAGATTGTCGTATATATCGTTGTTGGTTTTTTCTTGACGCTGTTCGTCTTTGGCTTTTTGTCTAATGACCCAGCTCGTAACCCCGGTCGGAGAGATCTCGACTAGGTAATGATAACTAGGTAACGATAAAAAGAAACCTTTACTAGCAAGTGATGTGACAGCGCGTTTGGATTTGCCAACGCGCTAAATTTCTAGCAACAAGCGGTAAAGCTGTGCGTTGGTTGGTTATACTCTGGGCTGGTTGTTTGCATCTTTAGCTGAAATATGACTCAATCTGTGCCACCGCCCAAACCACCCGCTCTCGTTCAACATCTAACACCAAAGCAAATTTCCCCGCCCCGCAGTCGAGAAGAGCGACCTTTTGCTGTTGCTGAATTGTTGACAGCTAGATCTCCTGCCTCCCCAGCAGCGACAACCAGAACCGCAGCCGCGATCGCCATAAAAAAGGCTGTGATGTTAGGTTCTGAAGTAACCGTTAGTTATGGTGCGGAGCAGTTTGATATTGCTCAGACAGATATAGGTATAGAACCAATTGGTAAGACAGAGAGGAAAAGACAGAAGGTAGAAGAAAATTTTATCTGCTCCGCTGCCGCTATCTGCCATCGTACTTCTGCCGTTAAAAGACCCGCGCAACCGATTCCGGCTTTTCGCCCGTCTGGGGCGATCGTCAAATTTAACAAGCTGTTGGCACAAGTCACGACACCAACAAACCCTTCAGAACTTAACCAAACTCGTCCTCAAGAATTAGATTTTCGCGCCCCTACACCTTCTAGCCCTTCTGGGCAAACGCAGCCGCCGCAACAAGCACCACAACCAACCCCTACCAATGTCCCAGCGACGAAACGCAGGGTGATAGAAGTCAATTCAGATCGTCAAGAATACGATGCCAATCGCCGCATCGTGACGGCAGAAGGTAGGGTTGAGGTGAGATTGCAAGATGGAGTCCTCAATGCCGATCGCTTGCAAGTTAGTATCCCGAATCTAATTGCTGTCGGTGAAGGTAATGTCGTCTACACCACAGGTAAACAAGTTTTAAGGGGAGAACGGTTCACATTCAACATCGTCCAAGATAGCGGGACGCTTCAAGGGGGTAGAGGAGAAATTTTTATTCCCTCAGCGAGTCAAGATTTTGCCGCTCCGCTTGAATCTGACGTGACTACGAGTAGCGTTTTGCCAGGTGGCGATCGCTTTACTCCCAACCAGCCATTACAGCAAGTCACCAATGCCGGAGGATTGAATATCAACTACGGCAGTAAAAGGGGCATAGCTGGCGTTCCTCCACTCAATCAAAAAGGTGGGACGGTAAAGCGGCTGCGATTTGAAGCCGAGACAATAAATTTCTACCGCGAAGGCTGGCAAGCACAAAATGTCAGAATCACAAACGACCCGTTTTCACCACCGGAGTTAGAGCTGAGGGCAGATCGGGTAACGTTAGTGCGAGAAACACCTCAACGCGATCGCATTCGCACCCAAAAGCAACGCTTGGTATTCGACCAAAGATTTTCATTACCAATTCCCCGCGACCAAGCAGTGATCGATCGCAACCAGCGCGAAACCAACCCCGCCTTAGCTCAAATTGGTTTTGATGGTGACGACCGTGGCGGAATTTTTATCGAACGCAATTTCCCTATTTTCAATGCCGATGCAGTTCAGTTCAGCGTTACGCCTCAGTTTTTCGTGCAAAAAGCTATAGATGAGGGGAATGGTAATTTCTTTGACTCAGAGTATTTTGGCTTGAGGGCAAATCTGAGGGCGAGTACGGGATTGAGAAATGCGATAACTGGTTCGGCAATCCTAACTAGTCTAGATTTTGGTGACTTAGAAGACAACTTGCGTGGCAGTTTGCGCTTTCAACAGTTAGTTGGCGGACGTTTAGCCCATACCGTCTCATTGGAAGCTAGCTACCGCGATCGCTTGTACAACGGTACTTTAGGATATCAAGATGTCCAAAGTAGCATTGGTGGAATTGTGAATTCTCCCATCGTGCCGTTGGGGAATACAGGTATTAATTTAAGCTATCAACTAGGTTATCAATATATCAACGCCAATACAGACCGCTTGGAATTGTTAGACACCGTGCGGGAAAACGATCGCGTTTCTCTCGGTCGCTTTCAAGGTAGTGTAGCTCTAAATCGCGGTTTTTTACTTTGGGAGGGAAAAGGTTTACCGGCAACAGCCGAGCAAGGACTGAAATACACCCCAGTTCCAGTCGTTCCCTACTTAGCAGCTTTTGCTGGTGTCACTGGAACTAGCAGTTTCTATAGTAACGGCGACAACCAATCAACCTTAATCGGTACGGTGGGACTAGAAGGGCAAATCGGTCATTTCTCTCGCCCATTTTTGGACTACACTCGCGTTAACGTCAGTTATTCCGAAGGGCTTCGCAGTGGCATCTCGCCATTTTTGTTTGACCGTGCTGCCGATACTCGGGTTTTAGGCTTTGGGTTTACCCAGCAACTTTACGGTCCTTTTCGCATCGGTTTTCAAACATCATTCAACCTAGATAACAACGACACGCTCAGTACCGACTACGTTTTAGAATACAGTCGGCGTACCTACGGCGTTGTCTTGCGCTACAATCCCGAACTAGAAATCGGTTCTATCAGCTTGCGAATTAGCGATTTCAACTGGACGGGTGGCGGCGATCCTTTCTCGACTACTGGAGTTCGTCCCGTGATTGGTGGAGTGGAGAGAGGCGATTAAGACACCACGTTTCCTGCGCTAAAGACTCGCCCGATCGCTTCTTCGACTGGCGGATCGGTAACGGTTAAATCGACGACTTCTAATTCTGCTAACATTTTTGCGACTGCTCGTGTCATTTCTTCGCGTTTGATGCAAAAACGTACCGATAGACCCGTAACGGCTTTAATTTCACCATAGGGTAGCAACTCCTCTTTGGATACAGGATGGGCAAGTTCTACCTGCACTTCGCGATAGGGAGAAAAATTATCTACAAGTTGGTCTAAACTACCATCGTAAACTAATTGTCCTTTATGAATCACCAAAACTCGCTGACAAAGGGCAGTAATATCTGCCATATAGTGGCTGGTTAACAGAATTGTTGCCCCATACCTTTGATTGTATTCCCGCAGAAATTCTCTCACTCCAACTTGCGCGTTTACGTCCAATCCTAAAGTCGGTTCGTCTAAAAATAAGACTTTAGGTTGATGCAGCAAGGCGGCTAGAAGTTCCGCTTTCATGCGTTCCCCCAAGGATAGTTTGCGCACGGGTTGATTCAACTTACCTTGCAGGGAGAGCATTTCTGTTAATTCCCCGACACGGCGGCGATACGCTTGAGTCGAAAGTCCGTAAATTGCAGCATTGATTTTTAGCGAGTCTAAAGCTGGCAAATCCCAGATCAATTGTTGCTTCTGCCCCATAACTAAGGTTATTTGCCGCAGAAATTCCGGTTGGCGTTGAAAAGGAACGTGTCCGGCTACCCTGACTCGTCCGTTAGAAGGATGGATCAAACCCGTGAGCATTTTGAGCGTTGTCGTTTTGCCTGCTCCATTTGCCCCTAAAAAGCCGACGACTTCTCCAGGTTCAATTTGAAACGAAACTTGCTTAACTGCTTCAATTTGTCTGTACGTACGGCGAAAAAAATGACTGACAGTTCCTTTTAGTCCAGGCTCTTTTACTGCTACGGGATAGACTTTACTTAAATTTTCTACTAGGACAATAGACATAATCAGGGGAACTGGTAATAGGTAATGGGTAATTGGTAATGGGAAAGTTAAAAGTTAAAAGTCAAAAGTCAAAAATTACCGATCGCAAATGACGCATGACGAATGACCAACCACCAACTACCAACAACTAACAACTTTCATTAAAGAGAGGCTATAACCGAGTAATCTAACAGGCGCGCATACGTTAAGGATAAATCATTGACAGAAGAAAGGGCTTTTTGGTTGGCATGGGCGCAGGTTTCTGGCGTTGGTCCAGTGTTGTTACAGCGCTTACAGCAGCATTTTGGGACGCTGACAGCAGCTTGGCAAGCGAGTTCGGCGGCTTTACAAGCGGTGGAGGGGATGGGAACGCAGACACTCGAACAAGTTAATGCTGCGCGATCGCAACTACATCCAGCAGAATTCCTCGTCAGCCACGCAGCACAAAACCCTCACTTCTGGACACCCGCAGACAGCCATGAGTATCCCCGCCTGCTGTTAGAAATTGCTAGTCCGCCACCCGTGCTGTACTATCGCGGTATCGTGGATGAGGGAGAAAATCAAGGTGGTAAAGCGCTAATTGGAATTGTTGGCACGCGCAGTCCTTCTGAATATGGCAAGCGTTGGACGCGAAAAATTAGTATGGCACTTGCTCGTAATGGGTTCACCGTCGTGTCTGGGTTGGCAGAAGGCATTGATACGGAAGCACATCAAGGTTGTCTGGATGCAGGCGGAAGAACGATCGCGGTTTTGGGAACGGGAGTTGATATCGTCTATCCACCTCGAAATCGAAAGCTTTACGAGCAAATTATTGAGCAAGGTTTAGTAGTCAACGAATTTCCCAGTAAAACTCCCCCAGATCGCGCCCATTTTCCCCGTCGTAACCGGATTATTGCAGGTTTGTGCCGTGCAGTGTTGGTGATGGAAGCTCCTACTCGATCGGGTGCTTTGATTACGGCACGGTTTACGAATGATTTCGCGCGGGATGTTTACGTCTTACCCGGTAGTTTAGATAATCCGCGATCGCATGGTTGTTTGGGTTTGCTCAATAAGGGTGCTACCGTCATTTTAAGTGAAGGTCATTTGCTGGAATTGCTGGGAAGTCTGCCCCAAATCGATCCAGCGCCTGCTGCTTTCGAGCAATTAAGTTTACCTAATTTAGAACCAGAACTTCAGCAAGTGCTGACGACAATTGCTTCTGAGTTAATGTCCTTTGATGCGATCGTCCAGCAAACGGGCTATGCCACGGGCATAGTTGCTAGTGCTTTGTTACAGTTGGAATTGCTAGGGTTAGTATCTCAGTTACCAGGAATGCGGTATCAACGTTGCTAAGATAACATGCTTTAAATTAGCAATCGGTTTTTCCCCTGCCAGTTACCAACTACATTTACTCCTATTTATCTGCTGCGATCGCTGCTGGCTATTCAACGATCGCGAGTTTCTGATAACTGATAACTGTTGAGCTAGGAACCACTACAGGAAGTTGGTGTTGCACCAAAATTATTTGGGGTGTTGCTGGCATTGGCAGTCAGGATAATCTCGCCTTTAGAGCTAAATTGCCAGGTATTAGCTTCTACTAAGGGAGTAGGTGTAGTATTGACTGCTTCTGGAATAGTTGTTTCTGCCTCACTAGTTTTAGGCGTTGGTAAACTAGCCCAATCGGTGAGGAGAGCATCAGAGCTGAGTTTATCCCCAGGCGCGGGAGGTAAGCCGCCGCCGCCAGTGACGACAAAGCGGTTTTCGGCTCCAGATGGACACCCTGCTGCTACTAAGGTAGAAGCATCGACCAATCCCGTTGGCAATTCCACAAGATCGCGACTGGGATCGATGTAGTCGGCATTAAAGCTGACAGTGCCACTAAAAGAAGGATCGGTGAGAGAAATTGCTGCTACATCATTACTGAGTGAGTTGTTCAGGGCGTTGAGAAAGTCTTGTGCTGTGGGTGTATCAGTTCCCAATAAGGACTGAAGTTCTTGACGGCTGCGTGGTATCAGTCCAAAAATGCTTTGGGCGTTAATCTCGATTCTACCTCCGCTACCGCGAAAAGCATTGGCTGTAATATCGTTATTGCCATTAAAATTAGCGATGACTAGGGAAGAGTCAATTTTAATGTTGCCGCCATTACCACGTTGTCCTCTATTTCCTGCTGAGGTGGAAATTCTGCTGCCATTGCGTAATTTCAAGCTGTTGCTTGCTTGCAATCGAATATCTCCACCATCACCTGATGCAGTCGCGGCATCAATTGTCCCTTCATCTAGAGAGATCGACCTAGCGCCAATCTCAATATCCCCCGCCCTGCCTACTGCACCAGTGCCTACAC
The DNA here is from genome assembly GCF_003991895.1 of Chroococcidiopsis cubana SAG 39.79. Lineage (NCBI taxonomy): Bacteria > Bacillati > Cyanobacteriota > Cyanophyceae > Chroococcidiopsidales > Chroococcidiopsidaceae > Chroococcidiopsis > Chroococcidiopsis cubana. Next base: position 10,399 of record NZ_RSCK01000082.1, on the reverse strand, counting down.
TAGTGAAAACTCCACTGGGCAATCCGTTGCTGTCTCTGCCACGAGCATTAAAGTCACCGCGAAGAGCGATCCTCACTTGCCCGCCGTTGCCTCGTCCACCAGGAAGCGTAGCTCTGGCTCCACGACCACTAACTGTGGCTTGAATTTGAGCGCCATCAGTTAGGGATAGCGATTGGGCATTAATATCGACCGTACCGCCATTACCTACACCTCTATTTCCCACATTGCTGAAAATGTTGCTATCTGCCAGAGAAATTGAGTCGTCTACCTGCATGGATATATCTCCAGCATCTCCCTGTCCAAAAGTACTAGTGCTTAGTGAAGCGCTATTGATTAATGAGAGCGATCGCGCTTTGATGTCAATCGTACCACCATTGCCTTCTGCTCGCGATCCCACTCTGCTGAAGATGAAGCTATTGTTAAGCTGGGCAGTGTTATCGATTTGCAAAGATATGCTCCCTGCGTTTCCTGCTCCAGAAGTGCTGGCATTGATCCCCGCACCATCATCTAATGATAGTGTTCTAGCTTTGAGATCGATACTCCCACCATTGCCCACTGCACCAGCCCCTACAGTGGTATACACTCCACTGAAATTGTCACTGCTGTTCCTACCACTGGCACTGAAGGCATCGCGCACGTCGATAACAATCCTACCACTGTTACCGCGTCCACCAATAAGTCCATTGTCGGCAGTGCCATCTACAGCAGCCACAATCTGGGACCCACCAGTTAAAGATAGCGTTCCTGCTTTGATGTCAATCGTACCACCATTGCCTTCTGCTCCCGATGCCACGCTGCTGAGGATGTTGCTGTTAGAGAGCGATATGGCATCGTTGATTTGCAAGAAGATGTTTCCCGCATTTCCTTTACCAGCAGTACTAGCATTGATCCTCGCATCATCAGATAAAGATAGGGTTCCGGCTTTAATCTCAATATCTCCTCCCTGACCCTCCGCTTTAGTGCCTACTGTGGTGTTTCCTGGATTAGTGCCGTCTACTGTGTTAAGAACACTACTGCTACCACTGATACTAAAAGCACCGCGCACGTCAATAATTATCTTGCCAGCATTGCCGCGCCCGCCGAAAGGAATGTTGCTATTAGCACTTTCCAAAGAAGCAAGAATTTCAGAGTCACCAGTCAAGGACAGCGTCTCAGCTTTGATGTCAATTGTGCCACCATTGCCCTCCCCTCCAAATACCACACTGCTAAAGATATTACTGCGGCTAGCTAAAGAAAGCGCGCCATCAATTCGCAGTAGGATTTTGCCCGCATCTCCCTGTCCGAATGTACTAGTGTCAATTGTTGCCGCCTCCTTCAAGAATAGCTCTTTAGCTTTAATCTCAATATTTCCTCCCTTGCCTTCTGCGCCAGCGTCTATATAGTTAAAGATTCCATTACTAGTAAAGATTCCATTACTGAAAACTCCATCTGGAACTCTACCAGCACCATCAATAGCTACAGTACCTTGAGCATTAATGTCTATATTTCCTGCCACAGCATCAGTTGCACCCAAACCTGCTCCAATTCCGGCTACAATGACGCTACCTGTAAGATTTAGATTACCGGAGTTGACAGCAATACTACCACCGCCTCCAGCTCTAACATCAACTAAGGCTGTATTGGTCAGCGATATATCTTCTAGGGCTAGATCTGTAGGAAAACTGAAGCGAAAACCAGTGTTGTCTGTACTTATTCCTACAACTCCTGAAGCTGCGACTGCACCTAATTCAATCCGTCCGCCTCTAGCGGTTAATTTCCCACCTTCTAAGCTGACATTACCACCGACTAATCCCAGAGTTCTTCCAGGCTACACCTGTAAACCCTGTATAGTAGAGCGGTTAATAATCGCCCCTGCACCAGTACCAAATTGCAAACCCAAGGGAACGCTGACGGTGAGTAGCGGCGCACCTGTACCTGGTGTAGCACTAAACTGCGTCCCATCGGCAAAATTGATACTACTAGCTGTCGTACCAATGAATGACCCACCGATACTTAACCTGGCATTCTGACCGAAAACTATGCCGTTGGGATTGAGCAGGAATAAATTAGCCGTACCTCCAGCTGCTAGGGTTCCATCGATATTGGAAATTGAGCCACCCGTGACTCTGGTAATAATATTTTGAATATTTGCCCCATTATCAAAAAAGGCTGTGCGCCCATTTTGAACCGAAAAGGAGTCGAAACTGTGAAATAAGTTTCCTTCCCGCGTCGCTCCACCAGAAATTGTATCTACGTTGCCCGAATTGGTAACAGTAGAATTCTCCGAACCTAATGTATTATCTGGTACAACTTGAGCTAGCGTATTACTTCCAAAAGCGTTAGCGAAGCTGAACGAAGTTATCGCACCTCCTACCGCCTCAGCAAACAATCCCAACTGCCAGCTCCAGCATTTGAAATAAAATTTCATATTGTTTTTATAGTTCTATTTGCTTTTAGTAGCTATTTAGTGATAAAAGATAAAACCTCGATCGCTATAAATAGCAGTCAAAATTAATGCCTCAATTACTATAATCTACAATTAAAAAATAAACTACAAAACTTTGAAGAAAAGTCTAATTTCCCTAGCCCCTATCCATGTCACAATCTTCTCTAGAAGTACCCGCAGCAGTCTCCTTTGAGCAAGCGATCGCCTTAACTGAATCTTTGCTATCGCAAATAGAAGCAGGATCGCTCTCTGAAGCAGACATAGCTACTGCTATATCGGCATTAGTCAAGACAGAAAACGGTGCGAGGGGGTTTTTTGTAACTTACCTCACCTCAGCATCATCCGCAGCAGATTCTCCTTCCGCCGCCGTTGTCGAGGCACTGCGATCGAGTCCAGAAATTGTATCAGAGCTGTTAGTGAAAAATTTGGCTATGTCAACGGCACAAGCCATCTTTCACCGTCGCCAGCAAAAAGAAGACATGGCAAAAGGCTCGGAACAAGTCAGTCGCCGCACAAAAAAGCTCATACAGCTCGTCGATTTGCCTCAAGTACGCGATCGCGCCCAACAGCTCATGCAGTCAGCCAAAACTGGAGAAGGCAACTACAAAGGCTTTTTAGAACGCTGGAATTATGATATCGAGCAAAAACAAGCGATTTGTCAAGCTTTAGAGCAAATAAATTAATTTTTCTTCACGCACCACGCATCACTCATCACTCACCACTTTTGATTGTGCCAGTTAAAAGACCGGAATCGAGTCCGATCGTTTTGTAGAAAATATTAGGCACACTAAGGCAAGAGTGAAAATTGCTTTCTGTGCTGCCCAGACGAGATGGCAATTACGTGTGTGGTGATGAGGAAAGAGTTATGTTTCAAAGAATATTATTAGCTTTATCGATCACTTTATCCCTCTATTTATTTTGGGGAATCCGCTTACAACCAAATACTTCTAGGGTAGAGCGTCAGACTTATTTTGCCGAGATCACAAGTTTTGCATATCTTAACAAAAACTTAGTAAAAGGCAATTGAGCGTGACGATCAAACGATATTGTTTTAAATAAGAGCGATCGTTCTCTACTCGTTTCCCTAATATTTGGCTTGAGTTGTAGGGTGGGCATTGCCCACCCTACTTATTTTAAGCTCTAGCTATCAATTATCCCTTCAGCAACGATTCCCCGCCATCAATCCACATTTCCGTACCTGTAATGTGACTAGAAGCATCTGAAGCTAAGAATAAAACTAGCTGTGCAACTTGTTCCGATGTTCCTGGCTTACCATCTGTTAAAGGAACTTTGCCTTCGGGAAACTCTACAGGTTCCTTAATTTCTTCTAAATTGCGTCGTTCGGTATTCTCATCAATACTAGTCTCGATCGCCCCAGGACAAATCACATTTACCCGAACTCTGTGTTCTGCCAACTCTAAAGCAACCATTTTAGTAAAAGCAACTTGAGCCGCTTTCGTACAAGAATATGCGGTTGCACCTGTATTACTAAACACCCGTGTCCCATTAATTGAGGAAGTAATAATGATGGACGATCCTGGTTGTTTTTTCAAATAAGGTACGGCGTACTTAACTGTTAAAAAAGTTCCTGTCAGATTGATGTTTATTGTCTTATTCCACTCTTCGGGCGTTAATTCCTCCAAAGATGCCCAAACACCATTAATTCCCGCATTTGCAAAAACAATATCTAACCGTCCCCACTCATCAGCAGCTTTTTGATTCGCTTGTTGCATCTGTTCGGGTTTGGAAATATCACCAATTACAGATATTGCCGTACCCCCACTCGATTCAATTTCAGCTAGAGTTTTCTGTAATTCATCTTCAGAACGTCCCAACAGTGCAACTTTTGCCCCTTCCTTTGCCATCAACTTAGCGGCTGCTTTGCCAATTCCAGAACCCGCGCCCGTCACTAATGCGACTTTTCCTGCCAATTGCATAAATATATCTCCCTATGCTCTGACAGCTGTTTATCACGCGGTCGAGAGATCGATCATACTGCTGAGGTGGTAATAGGTAGTTGGCAATGGCAAAGTCAAAAATCGAAAGTTAAAATTCAAAACTTCTCTCTTATCTAACTCACCAACTACCAACTACCAACTACCAATTACCCAGCTTGATATCCTTCAACTGTAAAACCCGCAGCTACGATTGACTGCTTAATTGTCTCTTCTGATGCCGCAGATTCTACCGTTACCGTCTTAGCATCGACATCAACATCGACTTTAGCATCGGGTTCCATCGTATGGATAGTTTCGGTAATTGTTTGTGCACAATCATCACACTTAATATCGGGTACTTTTAGTTTGAGTGCCATAGCAAAAGTGAAAATTCGTCATTTTTTGTCTTCAGGCTTCAATCTTATCGACTCAAGGCGCGATCGCTCATGACTCTTCAGCTAGATTTGTGAATTGTCGGGAGTGAGGTGTAGAGACGTTACATGTAACGTCTCTACACCTCACTGATAACTGATAACTGACAACTGATGACAGGTAGCTGTAACTAGAGCTGAAATGCAAAAATATATTGAGCGGGAGTCGTAAGTCGGGAGTCGGGAGTCGTGAGTTGAGAAAAGTCAACTACCAACTACCAACTACCAACTACCAACTACCGCGTTCCCAATCACCCCCAGCGCCATGCAGTATCTTAGTGGTAACGAAATTCGGCAAAAGTTTTTAGAATTCTATTCCCAGCGAGGACATCAGATCCTCGCTAGTGCATCCCTCGTGCCAGAAGATCCTACCGTGTTACTGACGATCGCGGGGATGTTACCATTTAAACCAATTTTTCTGGGACAGCGATCGCCTGAGTTTAAACGCGCTACGTCATCTCAAAAGTGTATCCGCACCAATGATATTGAAAATGTCGGACGCACGGCAAGGCATCACACTTTTTTTGAGATGCTAGGAAATTTCAGCTTTGGTGACTATTTTAAAGAACAAGCGATCGCTTGGGGATGGGAAATATCGACAACAGTTTTTGGCTTACCTCCAGAACGCTTAGTTGCTAGCGTCTTTGAGTCAGATGACGAAGCTTATGCTATCTGGCGGGATAAAATTGGCGTTCCTGAAGCTCGAATCAAGCGCATGGGAGAAGATGATAACTTCTGGTATTCTGGTCCTACAGGTCCATGCGGTCCTTGCTCGGAAATATACTACGATTTTCACCCAGAACGCGGTGACGCAAATATCGATTTAGAAGATGACACGCGGTTTATCGAGTTTTACAACTTGGTATTCATGCAATACAACCGCGATGCAGAAGGTAATCTCACACCCCTGGCTAAGAAAAATATCGATACGGGAATGGGTTTGGAACGGATGGCGCAGATCCTCCAGCAAGTTCCGAATAACTACGAAACCGATTTAATCTTCCCAATTATCAAAACAGCGGCGGAAATTGCAGGGATTGATTACAACAAGTGTGACGAGAAAACCAAAGTCTCTTTAAAAGTGATTGGCGATCATATTCGTTCTGTAATGCATATGATTGCGGATGAAATTCGCGCTTCAAATACAGGACGGGGTTACGTATTGCGGCGGTTAATTCGGCGTGTCGTCCGACATGGAAGATTAATTGGGGTTTATCGTAGAGACGTTACATGTAACGTCTTTACACCTGAAGTAGTAGAAACCGCGATCGCCTTATCTGAATCTGCTTATCCTAACGTGCGCGTGCGAGAAGCACAAATCAAAGCTGAGTTGCAACGGGAAGAATCTCAATTTCTCAAGACTTTAGAACGCGGCGAGAAACTGCTGGATGAGATTATCCAAACAGCGAAACAGCAGAAGCAAACTCAAATTAGTGGCGAGAGTGCTTTTACTCTCTACGATACCTACGGTTTTCCTTTGGAATTAACCCAAGAAGTTGCTGAAGAATATAACCTCACTGTTGATGTAGATAGCTTTGAGGTGGAAATGGAAAAACAGCGCGAACGGGCAAAAGAAGCACACGAAACCATCGATCTCACCGTACAAGGTTCGTTAGATAAACTTGCCGAGCATATCCACGCTACAGAATTTGTGGGATACACTCAACCAGTGGCTACGGCTGAAATTAAAGTGCTGCTGATGGCTGGACAATGCGTTGAGGAAGCCGAAGCAGGACAAGACGTACAAATTGTCCTTGACAAAACACCATTTTATGCTGAATCGGGCGGGCAAATAGGCGATCGCGGTTATCTTTCTGGCGATGCGATTTTAGTACGCATTGAAGACGTGAAGAAAGAATCCGATTTCTTCGTTCATTTTGGCAGAATTGAACGCGGGACTTTACGTGTAGGAGATAAGGTAACAGCCCAAATCGATCGTGCTTGTCGTCGTCGCGCCCAAGCTAATCATAGCGCCACGCATTTACTACAGGCTGCTTTGAAAAAGATTGTTGATGATTCAATTTCGCAAGCAGGTTCTTTGGTAGATTTTACAAAATTGCGATTTGATTTTAACTGTCCTCGTCCGGTGACACCAGAAGAGTTACAACAAATTGAAGAGACAATTAATACTTGGATTGCGGAAGCACATACAGCCGAAATTTCCATTTTGCCACTAGCAGAAGCTAAAGCTAGAGGCGCAGTTGCTATGTTTGGCGAAAAATATGGCGAGGAAGTGCGCGTATTAGATTTCCCTGGCGTATCGATGGAATTGTGTGGAGGTACTCACGTCAGCAATACAGCCGAGATTGGCGTATTTAAGATTATTTCTGAGGCTGGTGTAGCTTCGGGGGTAAGAAGAATTGAAGCGGTGGCTGGTGCTGCCGTGTTAGATTATCTGAATGTAAGGGATAAAGTTGTTAAAGATTTAAGCGATCGCTTTAAGGTAAAACCGGAAGAATTACCGGATCGGATTACAACTTTACAAACTGAACTCAAAACCACTCAAAAGCAACTCGACACCCTCAAAGCACAACTTGCTTTAGCAAAATCTGAATCGCTTCTAACACAAGCTGAATCGGTGGGAGAATTCAAATATGTCGTTGCCCAAATGGAAGCTGTCGATCCTGAATCTTTAAAAACGGCTGCTGAAAGATTGTTGCAAAAATTAGGCAATGGTGCTGTTGTTTTAGGTTCCGTTCCTGAAGAGGGAAAGGTAAGTTTGGTTGCAGCTTTTAGTTCAGAAGTGAATAAAAAAGGCTTGCAAGCTGGCAAATTTATCGGTACGATCGCTAAAATTTGCGGCGGTGGCGGCGGTGGTAGACCGAATTTAGCCCAAGCTGGCGGACGAGATGCAAGTAAGCTACCAGAAGCCTTAGAAACTGCTCAAAAAGAGCTGCGATCGGCTTTAAGCTAGGTTAAAGGGTGAGCTTTTGCTCATCCTTCTGTGGGGGATCTTACCTTAACCGAAAAGTATACAGCCGCAATCTGAGATCAATTCTCCTTGGAGCCAGTCCACTCGTAAAACTCAATTGTTTCTGGAGCGCAACTGTGGCAACTACCGCATTTTTTGCCTACCGTTTTGCGTATCCTTTCCTTGCGAACGAGGCGATCGAGCATCCCCCGCAACACATCGACATCAATGTGGAGATCTTGTTCTAGTTGAGACAAGGATGCATGATGATGCTGGCGCAAATAGCTCTGTAATTCTTGTAAGACCATTATTATCTCCTCATGGCTGGTTCCACTGCGCGTTGGGCGACAGTGACGGTTCGTAGTTGCTGGCGACGAGAACTAAAGCGTTTCAGCACGACTAACGTAGCAACCATAAACACTAGTAGTCCGATTAGCCAAGCGATCGCTGTCATCGGATGTTGTTGCAGAGTCATCAACTGGTAGTAGAACACGGCAACCCAATACGCTATTCCTGTCGTCCAACAGCTAGAGAAAATCGTCCATCCTAAGTTAGTTTCTCGATATACCGCAGCTGTAGCGGACACACAAGGGAAGTAAAGTAGAACGAACAGGAGAAAGGCGATCGCCGCTGTGGTGCTACCGAATCGCTGTGCCATTTGTCCGTAAGTGCTGTAGTGTACTTCTTGCGCTGCTGCTGCTGCTTTGCGATCGCCACTGGTATCGATAACGCTTATACCCACGGGATCGAGTAATTGATTCGAGAGGTCTGCTAGGTTTTTGGGAATGCTGGCAAACGCTTCACCAATCCCACCCCAAAAACTATATTCTGCCTCTGGCTCCTCCTGACCTGTTTCTTGCTGTGCTAAGTCAGTATAAAGAGCGTCCAGCGTCCCCACCATTACCTCTTTAGCAAATACACCTGTAAAAATACCCACTGTAGCAACCCAGTTTTCTTGTTGCAACCCCATTGGGGTAAATACAGGCGTAACCGTGCGGCTGAAGGCACTGAGAATCGAGTCCTGGCTATCTTGCTTGCCGAAAGAACCGTCTACGCCAACAGAGTTGAGCAAACCCAGAATCACCACCATCGCCACGATCGCTTTCCCTGCACGTTTAATAAAAGCCTTGAGCCGATCCCATGCCCGCAACAGTACTCCGCGTAGAGTTGGGACGTGATATGGTGGCAGTTCCATCACAAAGGGAGCCGCTTGCCCCTTGAGTATCGTATTTTTCAAAACTATTCCGGTAAATACAGCTGCCAAAATTCCCAGAATGTAGAGTAAAAACACGATGTTTTGCCCGTTGGTAGGGAAAAAGGCAGCGGTAAACAGCGCATATACAGGTAGCCTAGCCCCGCAGGACATAAAGGGGTTCATCATAACCGTCATCAGGCGATCGCGTCGATTCTCCAGCGTCCGAGTTGCCATAATCCCTGGAATATTGCAGCCAAACCCCACCATCATCGGCACAAACGATTTACCAGGCAGTCCTACAAATCGCATCAGTCGATCCATGACAAAAGCTGCTCGTGCCATATAGCCAGAGTCTTCCAACAAGGACAGGCAAATAAACAATAACCCAATCTGAGGAATGAACGTCGCCGTGGTTTGGATGCCACCACCCACCCCATCTGCTAGCAGCCCAATCGACCAGCCAGGTGCGTGAATTTGCTCTAGGAAATGGGCGACTCCATCGACAAATACAGTACCAAATGCCAGATCGAAAAAGTCAACGAACGCACCGCCGACGTTGATAGATATTAGGAACATCGCGTACATTACCACCAGAAAAATCGGGATGCCTAACCAGCGATTCAGCACTACGCGATCGATCTTGTCAGACTGCGTTTGCTGTACCTGGCGCGTGCGCTGTGTCACTCCTCCGATCAATTGATGAATCCAGTTATAGCGACTGTCAGCAATTAATAAATCGATGTCATCGCCCAGCGTTTGGTGAATCCGCCGACGATGTTCGACGATCGCTTGCAGCAATGCTTCACTGCTGACCTCTGGTGCTACTCGGTCTTCATATTGCAGTAAATTTAAAGCTACCCAACGCGGTTTCACCTGGCGATCGCGAATATTATCTTCTATCAGTGGAATCAATTCAGTTAACGCCGCTTCAATGACTGCCGGATAAGCGACATAAGTTTTGGGAAGCGATCGCTGCACCAAGGCATTGTTGATACTGTCACGCAGTTGTGGCACTCCCCTACCAGTATTGGCACAGATAGGAATAACTGGACAACCCAAGCGTTCCGATAGCAGCGAAGGATTGATGCGAATTTCTCGTTTCTCTGCTAAATCCATCATGTTCAGCGCCACGACGAGCGGCACTCCCATCTCAAGCACTTGTGTTGTCAGGTAAAGGTTGCGCTCTAAATTAGCGGCATCGACAATGTTTATGAATAAATCTGCCTCGTTACAGAGGAGATAGTCTCGCGCTACAAGTTCGTCGAGTCCCGTTGCTGCATCTTCTGCATCCAGCGAGTAGACTCCTGGTAAGTCTACGACAGTAACTTCTAATTGCTGATATCGATAACTACCTTCTTTGCGCTCCACCGTGACCCCAGCCCAATTTCCCACTCGTTGATTGGCTCCAGTCAAGGCATTGAACAACGTGAGTTCGATGAGAAAAACTAGCCAAAAAGAAAACTGAGACCTATGCTCAAAATACACACACAATAGTCTCAG
>NZ_RSCK01000081.1:0-29693 GCF_003991895.1 Chroococcidiopsis cubana SAG 39.79 | reverse complement strand
TCTGGCTAGATGGAGAAAAAGCCATTAGTGCGGAAGAAAACCCTGAAGTTGTAGCTGCACGGCAGAAAAATGGTACGGGAGAGAGAAAAGAGGGAGAGGAGCGAAAAGTTGCTTAGTTGCTTAATTGCAAATTGCGAATAGCAGTTGCTCCCCCAGCTCCCTCAGCTCTCTTCTTTCCCTCACTCCTCACTCCTCACTCCTACCTAGAACCGTTCCCCATAAAACCTAACGTTAGGCTGTCGTGGGCGAGGAAATGCCCTAAGTGATATGCTCTTTCTTCGGTTTCGAGTAGGATTTTCTCGTATAAGTAACGGGTAGCGCGATCGCCTAAACTTTCTGCTTGAGCGGCTTGACGACGGATTAACCCAATAATTGCCTGTTCTGCTGCTAAGTCGTGTTCTACCATTTGACGGCAAGCAAAAACACCGTCTGGTTCTGGCTCGAAGCAGCACATCTGGGCGAGTTGGCTAAAACTAGCTACGGGTACGCCACCCAGTCCATCTAAACGTTCGCCAACATCGTGAACGTGTCCCTGGACTTCTTCATAGCTTTCGCTGAAATACTGATGCAGCATATAGAATTCTGCACCCTCAACAACAAAATGATGTTTTTGGTATTGCAGGTACAAACCCTGAAAGCTAGCAAGAGCAATATTTAATCCTTCGCAAACAGGAGTGGTGACACTGCGATCGAGCAGAATAGGGTTGTCATATACCTGACCGAAGTTCCGTAGAATTGTTGCCTCAGACATGGTTCTCCTCTCTTTGCTGGTTGTGATGCTGTTATCGATAACTCACTGCTACTTTCATTATCGCTCTCTAGTCAAGCTTTAAACAGCGCGATCGCTATGTATTTCAGTGCTTTTGACTGTTGAGACAACCCTTGATTAAAGAAAGTTTTTTGCAAATATCATGAGAATTATTTGCATTTAGGGTATGCTATTGGGTAAAGTTAAACTGTCGGCAACTAGCACGGCTAGTCACGGCAATAAGATGACGAAATGTAATTTGAGCATCGGAGGGTATGGGGTTGAAGCCGTTAGGTTGCGAACCGGAAGTTAGAGAAATTGTGGAAGTGAAATGGGCAGATAGATGGCAGGTGTATCAACGTTTACAAGAGTTAGAGATTCCTTGTTGGTGCGATGCCGGACAGCCATTAAAAGTTGAGATAGCCGATCCCACAACGGCAGTTCAATTGAGTAGTGTTTTGAGACAATTCACTGCATCTCGCCAAGATTTGGTGTGGTGGTTAAAACAGTGCTGGTAAAACCGTAGATCGAGCATTGGTTGTCGTTCATCCGAAGGTGATAAAGCAATGAGTAGTCGCTTTGGTAAAGAAGTATCGGCTTTTAGCTTAGAGGGAAAATTTCTCAGGTTTGAATTAGAAGATGGCTATAAGCGTAAATATTTGCAAGTTGGCACTTTAGAAGGTGAATATCGAGTCAAACTACCCAAGTATCTGCGTTCACCTATGGAGTTAAACCTGAATTTAGGGGATGTAGTACAAATTTTTGGTGAGAGAAAGTTTGACTATAAAAAAGATTCGCTCAAATTGAAGGCAGAACGAGTGATCGTTATCGATCGCCAACCGCCAGCTATGACTCCTGCTACACCTGTTAAACGACAAACCAAAGCAAAAGCTAGTATCTTAGTGTGTCAGAAGTCTGATTGCGTCAAACGGGGTGCAAACGGAGTTTGTAAAGCATTACAAGCATCTTTGAATGAGCGCGGTTTGGAAAATGAGGTAGAAATTAAGCCTACTGGTTGCCTCAAACAGTGCAAAGCTGGACCAAATGTCGTGGTGATGCCCGATAAAACTAGATATACCCGCGTACAAACCGAGCAGGTTGCAGAATTGATTGACAAGCACTTTACTACAGATGAAAATACTCATAATGAGAATGTGCAGCAATTAGCATTAGTTGGCAATCGAATTTTTCCTGTTAGCTGAGAATTGTGCTAGATGAAAAGATTTACCAACTAAATTTGAGGAGGATCGCTACTGGAGTCTGGGAGAATTTATTACAAATTCTTGGTAGATGGTAAATTGCTCTGGGATACAAAAATATACGTTTATATGTTTGAAAAAATGAAATAATAGTTAAATTATTGAACAAATCTTCAGGTAATGAATCCAGGTGTGGTTGCGGCGATCGCGTATGGGATTTTAGCCATAGTTGGCGGCGCGATTGGCTATAAGCAAGCTCAGAGTCAGGCTTCGCTGATTTCTGGTACTGCTAGCGGTTTATTGCTGATTCTGGGAGGAGTTGCGCGATCTTTTGGTCAAGCCTGGGGTCTCGGGTTAGCTGCTATAGTTACAGCAATATTAGTGATTATTTTTACTACTCGTCTGATAAAAACACGCAAATTCATGCCAGCAGGATTAATGACTGTTGTAGGTGTAACAGCGTTGGTAGTTATGTTGAAAAATTTGTAGAGACGCGATCTCGTGCATCTCTACATTGGTTATGAGGTACATTTGGACAAAGTTAATTCTCTTCGCTAGGATCTGATTTATAGCGAATCTTCAGCATCAAAATCATTCCAGCGAAAATAAATGTTACGATATTGGCGGCGATGATAGGAATATCGTGTACGTAAAAGCCGTAAACCAACCACAGAATTATTCCCGTACATAAAACGATGAGCATACTCCAAGAAAGATCGTGAGCTGATTTCGTCTTCCAAGTTTTGATCAACTGGGGTAAGTATGCGATCGTTGTCAGGACTCCTGCAAATAGTCCCAGAGGGGTGATGAAATTAAAATCTTCCATGTTTATGCGTTCTAGTGACAATATCCCCTATTATTCTCGCAGAATTCCGATCCCTGCTTCTCTTTCTATGTAATCGACTAAGCTAATAAAATCATCTCGCGGATAACACTTGCCACCGATAAGCTGAAATGCTAGTTCACTCGATGGATTATCGGGATTCTCTAGAATATGGATTCCCCAGTAGTATAGTTGGTCGCTAGTACGAATGCAAACTTGTTCTGGATCGATACAATGAAACTTCTTATCGTTCTGGCTAATATGTTTATAAACCGATAAAAATGACTCTTTTAAAATTTTGAATCGTCTAATTCCTGGATCTCTAAAATTATTAACTAAAACAAATAGGTGAGCAGCTTGATTAATACTTCTAATTTTTTGCACTGTATCTTGAATCACGATTCCATGTTTATTAATACCTAGAGGATTCAAAGTTGTAGGAATAATACAATAATCAAATTTCTCAATTAGTTCTCTTGGGTTGCGTTCTAAAGCAGGAGAACAATCACATATAACTATTTTGCAATCACGGGCGGCGTTTTCATCCCAAGCTCTTGCATCGTAGACTTCAATAGTTGTACCCGTACCTTTACTATTAGGAACGTAAACCCCATCTCCTACTAATTTATGTAAGTTTTGTTCTGGATCTAAATCTACCAAAGCAACATTGAATCCTTGTAAGGCAAATGCTCCCGCCAAGTGCGCTGCAACTGTGGTTTTTCCAACTCCACCTTTACAAGTGAAAATCCCAAAATAAATCTTGTCTTGTTTTGGTGGTTGGGGTGGAGGTGTACCGTCATCGCCATTTACCCAAGTAATTTTATGTTCGGAAGCGATGCCACAGCGAATTCTTGCATCTTTTCCCCAAGATTTAATTAGGGCGCGAGCTGGTCCACTATAATCTTTTGTAGTAATGAAAATACCATAATTAAACTGACAAGCTGCTGGAGATTCAAGAAAATCAACAAACTTTAAAATTTGCGGTGCGGCAACGTTATTTTTGAGCCACTTGACTTGAACAGCTGCCACAATATTGCTTTTACTGACAACTAAATCGTAACCTGCTTGGTTTTGTTCGGGAGTCACAACCGTCCACCCGTGTCTGTGAAAAATTCTGGCTACGTGCTGCTCGAAGTGAGTGAAATCCTGTATGTATGGTGGTTGCAGGGATGAGGACATAGACAGATAAGACGCGGGGCTAAGATCATTAAAACCCTTATTTGGTCTAGTGTCTATGGGTGAAAGGAAGGATTGCTTTTTTACCCATTAAGATGAAAACAGTTTATTATTGTATCTATTCCCTTCAATGACTTTGTCGTTGATACTAACTACTCCAGTTCTCTCAGCATCGAAACCGAAATTTTAGGCGATCGCAAAATGGTAGCAACTAGCAAATTAGTAAACTGAAACAAGCAGGGCGATTTTAGTAGTAGAATGTGACAAGTAAGCATCAGTTTTTATTAGTAGCAATTTTTACCGAAAAAGTTGTATTTCACTTACAGTAAGTTTGGTTACATAAATTCAAACTAGAGAACTCTGACTTATGGTAGAGTCTCTGCTTTTCAAAGACAGTACAATTGAAAAAAAAGAAAAAAATAGAGTATACTCTGTAACAGAATAAAGAATAAAACACTCATACTTTTTTAGATTCAAGTTGGTATCGATAAAAAAATAAGAGAGAACAAAGAGAACTCAAGTTTCTATTCTCAGGGTGTCAAGGAATTCCAATTTCTCTAGATCGGGGACTGTCTATCTTCTACTAGGCAGTCAGTTCGCGGCAGCTAACTCAAAATAGTTAGAGAAAAATTTACAATATGTCATTATTAATCCTTGTCGTCGATGACGATCCGGCTATTCGTCTGCTGGTGAGTTGTTCTTTGAAGCAGTGGGGATATTCAGCGATCGCAGCTGAGAATGGGAAAGAAGCGCAGAAGCAGATTGAGGAATGTCAACCGCATCTCGTCATTACTGATATTAGTATGCCAGAGATGGATGGCTACGAGTTAATTGAGTGGATACGTCAGCATCCAACATTTCGACTCCTACCCGTAATGTTTTTGACAGCACGAACAGATACTGAAGGAAGAATTCGCGGCTATCAAGTAGGGGGAGATGCATATTTAGCCAAACCCTTTGAATTGAATGAATTATATGCTGTGGTGCGTAATTTACTAGAGCGATCGCAGTTAATCTCCCAATTAATGCAGTGGGAATGGCGCTTACGGCTTCAACAACAAAATATGGAACAGCAACAAGGCAAAACCTATAATACAATACACTATCCTTCAAGCCAAGAAGAACCAACTATTCGAGTCGATACACCGCGCTATAATCCTTACCAGCACCAACAGGAAAGGACAACTGATACTAAGACGTTCGATGATTTTTCCTTAACTAAGAGAGAACAAGCAGTACTTCAACTTTTAGTCAAAGGTTTATCAAATTCTCAAATAGGTTCTAGCTTATACCTCAGTCCTCGAACAGTAGAAAAGTATGTTAGTAATTTACTGTGTAAAACTGGAACCAACAATAGAGTAGAACTTGCGTGCTTTGCCAGAGAACGCCATCTAATTAATAGTTGATGGTTAATAGTTGACGGTTAACAGCGCTAAGTCTAAAGATTGAAAATATTTATTTTCTCAACCAAGCTAGATGCAGAAGTTGCTAATATTTTGCCTTTGAGTAGCGATCGCTAACTCAATAGACAGAATAGCTTCTGCAATAGCTTGGTTTTATGTTGCAGACTATTTTTGATGGTAAATCAGCAAGAAAAATAGTCTCTCTTAACGTATATCATCTGAAAGATAGATGTTAGTTTGAATTTTTGAGCTGAGCGTAATCTCACTCAGGGAACATACCTAGTTTTTTAGGTAAATACACTATAGAAATTAAATGTGTAATTCTGTATTAAAGAGAAAAACGCCAGTAGATATACTTAGGGTAAATACCTAGTGTATTGGGGAGATACGCTGTGGAATTCGACAGTTGCTTTTTCTATCTTGTTAATAGATAGATATTCAATTTCTTATGCAGTTAGTGGTTGAATATCTAACATCTAAATTTAGAAGGAGCTAAAGCTATGTTCGATACAGATATGCAATCTGGATTGTTTTTAGATTTATCCGACGAGCAACAACAAGTAGTTACAGGTGGTGGTTCTACAGGGGATGAGCTTCGCGACAAACTTGCTACTTACTACAAAGCCAATAACAGTTTAACCAACCTGGATGTAGCTCAACAGTCAGGTCCTGAAGGTAGCACGAATCTGCAAAGCTTCAAGCACGGTACTCTCGATATTAGTACCGCAGCTTATAAAGATTTCTTTGCTAAATTAGGTTAATTTATTTCGGCAATAAATCCGCAAGCTCTTTACTAGAGATAACTCAATTAGTAAGCGCTATCACTAGTTTAAACACAGGAGATTTTCCCATGATCGCTAATAATATCAAGTCTGAATTATTTGTGGAATTGTCTGAGGATCAGCAGCAGTTGGTTGCAGGTGGTGGCAGCTCAGGCGATGTTTTGAAAGATAAGCTGGCGACTCATTTCAAAACTGATGAAACCATAACAAACCTAGAAGTGGCTCAGGAATCGACTCCAAAGGGTAGTACGAATCTGCAAAGCTTCAAGCACGATACTCTCAATGTTAATACCGCAGCTTATAAGGATTTCTTTGCCAAATTAAGCTAATTTACGTGACGTGCAACATTTGACAAAAAACTGCGATAAGGTAGAGCGTTTATCTGCACAAACTACCTGAGAATAGATTCCAGAGCCTCCTAAATTCTTCATTTTGCACGCTCCGATCGTCTCGTTGCACAAATAAGAACAATGCAAAGGAACAAGGCTCTGGAATCTTTTTATTAGACTTCCTACAAGGAGGCGGGCAGTTTTCTTGTTGATAGTTTTAGCTTGACTAAGTGGATAGCAATCAATAAGCGAGGTATCAAACATGTTCTTTTCCAAGAACCAATCCTTAGAATTATTTCTAGACTTATCTGAGGAGCAACAAGAGACTGTGGCTGGTGGTAAGGTGTACGAAAACAACAAGCAGTATTACATTAAAACCGAAACATCAGATGGAGGTAGTACAGACTCAGATTCTCAAAAAGGGAAACGAGACAAACCAGTGATAATAGAGCCAATTGCATGGCAATCTCCATTTGGAGTAGGGGAACAATTGATGTTTCCCAAGATGATTATCTAGAAACTTCCTCTTTCTAACTGCCTGAATAACCTAGTTTTTCTAGGTATGGAATTTAAGTGCCGAACTAAGAGTTTGTAGCCATGATAAGCGAAATCGATCCCAATTTTGGTGCAGTTGAAACTGATGAGTTTATCCCCCCAATCGGTTCTTTGACAACGCTCGGCGGCGGGATGGCGATCGCTATTTTTAGTGTAGGAGTGTCTCTAGCTGCCACGCTCAGCTACAACGTCACAGTCAAAGCACCTGCAAATATCCGTCCGAGTGGAGAACTACGGGTTGTTCAGGCAGCAACAGAGGGAACGATTACAAGCATTAACGTGCAAGAAAATCAAGCTGTAAAAAAAGGTGAGCCAATTGCTGAGATCGACAATTCACAACTTCAAACTAAGAAACAACAATTGCAAACCAACATTCAGCAGAGCCACTTACAATTAGTACAAATTACAGCTCAACTTAATTCCTTAGATCGTCAGATAGCTGCTGAGACAAACTTAATGCAGCGTTCTGTAGCTGCGACAGCCGCGGAACTGATGTTGCAACGTAGAGAATATCAAACTAAGGAAATTGCCACAATTGCAGAAGTACAAGCAGCTCAAGCTGCTCTAGGATTGGCACAGGAAGAGAAGCAAAGATATCTACAACTAGCAAATACAGGTGCGATCGCCCAATTGCAAGTTAAGGAAAAAGAACAAGCTTTCAAAGCAGCTAAAGCCAAACTCAAACAAGCTGAAGCCAGCCTCAATCCTAGTAATGCCACGGTGATTATAGCTAACGAGCAGATTGCTCAAGCCAAAGCCAGAGGACTTGCAACTGTAGCTGCATTAAACAGAGAGCGCGAAAACCTGATCGTTAACAAAATTGCCCTGCAAAATCAACAAGAGCGGGATACAAAAGAACTACAACAAACTGGCTTGGAACTGAGAAAGACATTTATTCTTGCCCCTACAGATGGCACAATTCTCAAGCTAGAACTGCGTAACTCAGGACAGGTGGTAGGCATGGGGGATGCGATCGCCCAAATTGCTCCCCGTGACGCTTCCTTAGTGGTGAAAGCTCGTGTCGCAGAACCAGATATTAGCAAAGTCAAACCCGGGCAACAAGTTCAAATGCGTGTTTCTGCTTGTCCTTATCCCGATTACGGCACTCTCAGAGGTGTAGTTCAAGCTGTTGCTCCAGATGCAATACCCGCAGCTAGCGCGGGGTTAGGAGCGATCGCCCCGTCTATCTATGAAGTGACGATTCAGCCGGATAATGAATTTGTCAGTACAGGCGATCGCGTCTGTCGGTTGCAACCTGGGATGGAAGGTGCAGCCGATATTATTTCTCGTTCCGAAACCGTACTGCAATTCATTCTGAGAAAAGCAAGACTACTGACGGATTTGTAAATTGGTGCGTGGTGCGTGAAATACTTCTGACTTGTGTACGGGCGGGTTTAATTGTAGTACTGTTTGTTTTTTCATCGGGATCTTCAAAAAACCCGCCCCTACGACTTACGGCTTCCCAATTACCAACTACCAACTACCAATTACCCATTATGGTTAGCCTGTTTAACAAAAAATATCCATGTGTCTTACAGGCAAGCGAGGAAGATTGCGGGGCAGCTTGTCTGGCTACAATTTGCAGACATCACGGACGGGTTTTAAGTATTAATCGTTCGCGGGAAGCTGTCAGTACTGGACAGTTGGGAACAACGATGTTGGGCTTAAGGCGTGGTTCGGAGTCCTTGGGTTTCAATACTCGACCAGTTAAAGCTTCGCGAGAGGTGGTAGACCATATTAATGATGTTCCTCTACCAGCGATCGTGCATTGGCAGGGCAACCACTGGGTAGTATTGTACGGGCGACAGGGTAAGAATTACGTCATTGCCGATCCAGCTGCGGGTATTCGCTACTTAAGCAGGCGAGAATTAATGAAAGCATGGAATGGCATCATGCTTTTGCTAACTCCCGATCCTAGCTGCTTTTATAATTGGAATGAAGAAGATTCTTTAGGCGGATTTATCCGTTTTTTTCAACGGATATTACCTTATCGAGCCATACTGATTGAGGCTTTGGGCATTAATCTTGTCTTAGGTTTACTTGCCTTAGCTAGCCCATTTTTAATTCAAATTCTCACAGATGATGTTCTAGTACGGGGAGATGTTCAACTGCTAAGTGTTGTTATAGCTGCTGTGGTAGTTACAACTCTGTTTAGCAGTACGATGCAACTATTACAAACTACAATGATTGCTCATTTTAGTCAAAAGTTGCAGTTAGGATTAGTCTTGGAATTTGGACGCAAACTTTTGCATCTACCTTTAGATTATTTTGAAACTCGCCGTAGTGGAGAAATTGTCAGTCGCTTGCGAGATATTACTGAAATCAATCAGTTGGTCTCGCAAATTGTTGCCTATCTACCCAGCCAGTTTTTTGTTGCCCTAGTTTCGTTTGGCTTCATGCTATTTTATAGCTGGAAACTAACTTTGGCGGTGATGGCGATCGCCACAATTATGATTTTATCAACGCTACCGTTTTTACCAGTTCTACGGCAGAAAACGCGCAGCCTTCTCGTTTTATCGGCAGAAAATCAGGGTGTTTTGGTAGAAACTTTTAAAGGCGCGATGGTGATGAAGACTACAGCGGCTACACCCCAATTTTGGGATGAATTTCAAAGTCGTTTTGGTCGTTTAGCACATTTGACTTTTAGTACAATTAAAATTGGCATTATTAACGGTGTTTTCACTCAAACGTTAAGTAGTCTTGGTGGCATCGCTTTACTAGGATTCGGTAGCATTTTAGTAATTAATAAGGAACTCAGCATCGGGCAAATGCTAGCGTTTAATACGATGCAGATTAATGTTGTTGGTTTAATTAACTCTCTAGTTGGTTTAACAGACGAATATTTTCGTTCTCAAACAGCAG
Source organism: Chroococcidiopsis cubana SAG 39.79 (assembly GCF_003991895.1). NCBI lineage: Bacteria > Bacillati > Cyanobacteriota > Cyanophyceae > Chroococcidiopsidales > Chroococcidiopsidaceae > Chroococcidiopsis > Chroococcidiopsis cubana. The sequence continues at coordinate 19,816 of NZ_RSCK01000081.1, read as the reverse complement.
TCAATCGCCTTTTAGAAGTAATTGATGCAACTCCAGAAGCGGTTGGAGACATTCATAAACCCTTTGCTGAAATCTTACCAGATGCAGATATTGAGTGTACGAATCTCTACTTTCATCACGCTGGCAGAGTCGATCTACTAGAAGATTTTTCAGTCACGATTCCTGGCGGACAAGTTATTGCTTTGATCGGTCAATCTGGATGTGGTAAAAGTACTTTAGCCAAATTAATTGCAGGTTTATATGAACCCCAATCAGGAAATATTCGGATTGGGACGTATAATCTGTCAGATATCGCGATCGATTGTCTGCGTCAGCAAGTCGTATTGATTCCTCAAGAACCTCATTTTTGGAGTCGCTCAATTTTAGAAAACTTCCGTTTAGGAAATCCTCACCTTCCGTTCGAGCAAATTGTTAAAGCTTGTCAAATTGCGGATGCTGATAGTTTTATCAGTCAGTTACCTAATAAATATCAAACAGTTCTAGGGGAATTTGGCGCAAATTTATCTGGAGGACAGCGACAAAGATTAGCGATCGCCCGCGCTATTGTCAGCGATCCACCTATTCTTATCTTAGATGAAGCGACCTCTGGTCTCGATCCGGTGAGTGAATTTCAAGTTCTGGAGCGATTGTTAAACTACCGTAAGGGCAAAACTACAATTATTATCACCCATCGTCCGAGTGCGATCGATCGCGCTGATTGGGTGGTGCTACTCGATCGAGGAAAGTTACAACTTCAAGGTTCTTTATCAGTTTTGCGTAACAAACCTGACGAAAATTTAAGATTTTTCTTACCTTAAGTGGAGTAGATATTAATATGTCTGAACCTAATGAAGATAAGAGCGATCGGCTGTTAGATGAGTTATCCGATCGGGAACAAGAAGCTGTAGTGGGTGGATTTGGCTGGGAAGATTTCTTTGGTTCTTTCTTTTTTCAAAAAACTGATATAGACACTTTCGCTGATGCTCAAGATAAGTTTACGGATGGCAGTTCTATTTCTCGCCGTACGAGTTACAAATTATCGCAAATTACTTTAGCGTTTACCATGCCGCTTTTTGGTGGATCTGGTAGACGTAGATCTCGTTCTAGTAGCTCTAGAATGCGAAATATATTTAATTTATTTCAATCGTTTTGGGACAACTAGTTAGCTCGAATTGGAAAATTATAATGAAATTTTTTGTATTAAGACGCAGCTTTTATCTTACTTAAAAAGCCTTAATAGTCACCACTTAACTTACTCAATATTACGATGACAAGTGGTTGTATTTATGAATCCCGCACCCCAGTCCGTTGATTTTTTTGGTTTACCTATAGAATTTGCTGAGATCGTTAGTTACTTGCAAAAGAGTTTGCAATTAAAGGAAGTCTGTCAGCAGATTTTATATCGCCGAATCATCGAACGTGTGGCACGGGAAAGAGGCTTAACAGTTGAAGCTGAGGAAATTCAAGCTGAGTTAGAGCGCCAGCGTCGCGATCGCGATTTAGAAATGGATGCCGATTTGTTAACTTGGTTGACAGATCGGCTGCTCGATCGAGAAACTTGGGAAGCTAGTATTCGCGATCGCCTGTTGGCTGAAAAATTAAATCAACGTCTTTTTTCTATAGAAGTAGAACGATTCTTTAACCAACATCCAAGTGAATTTGAACGAGTCTTACTTTATCGAATTGTCGTGTCGAGTGCAGCTGAAGCATTAGAGATTTTATATCGATTGCAAGAGGGTCAAATTAGCTTTTATGAAGCTGCACACTTCTACGATATTAGCGAACAACGGCGACTTCAATGCGGTTATGAGGGGAGAATCTATCGGTCTCAGTTACAACCAGATATAGCAGCGATCGTCTTTAGTGGTGCTGTGGGACAGGCGCTCGGTCCTCTGCAAACTGATACAGGTTATTGTTTACTATTAGTAGAAGAATTTTTTTCAGCTCAGTTAACTTCGGAAAGATTTCAAGAAATTTTAGAACGGCTATTTCAGCGGTGGTTGGCGTTGGAGTTAAGTTCGATGCTGCAAAGTGATAGTTAATGAGCTGTTTGTTATTTTTAATGGAAATAGGGGGTGCGATCGCATCTCTCTAATACTAGATTAAGGGAGAGCTGTTTTATTTCCTCGTACTTAGTTATATTCTCCGATTGATGTCACGCAAAGACGCAAAGACGCGAAGAAGAATGCAAAAAGTAGCTGTTGATGTGATTCAATAAGTTTGGCGACTCTAGTAGCAGGCTGTCATGATAGGGAAAGAAGCGATCGCGCTTTCTCCTAAAGGTACTTGTCATGGCTGTGGAATACGATCTTGTGGTTATTGGTGGCGGTTCGGGTGGTTTGGTGGTGGCTGGTGTCGCCGCTGCACTTAAGGCGAAGGTAGCGTTAGTTGAAAAGCATCGGCTGGGTGGTGATTGTCTTTGGTATGGTTGCGTCCCTAGTAAGTCTTTGATCCGCGCTTCTCGCGTGGCTTATGAGGTGAAACAGGCGGGAAGATTTGGGATCTACTGTAACGATCCGCAAATTGATTTTGCTAAAGCGATCGCGCACGTCCAAAATACAATTACTACCATCGAACCTCACGATTCGCCAGAAAGGTTTGAGGGTTTGGGTGTAGAAGTGATTTTTGGTGATGGTAAGTTCGTTGACAAGAAAACGTTTGAAGTTAATAACCGCCGCCTCAAAGCCAGAAGTTTTGTCATCGCTACAGGTTCTCGTCCCGCCACGCTACCAATACCAGGACTGAAGGAAGCGGGATTTATTACTAACGAAGAAGTGTTTGAAATTACCGAACGTCCAGATACACTCGCAATTATTGGTGGGGGACCAATCGGTTGTGAGTTAGGACAAGCATTTTCTCGATTAGGATCGAAAGTTACCATTATTGCTAGCCGCGATCGCCTCCTTCCCAAGGAAGATCCAGAAGCAGTTGAAGTTATCCACCAACAATTTAAATCTGAAGGTATTAATTTTCTCCTCAATACCAAAGCGGAAAAAATCGAAGTTGTAGATGGTAAAAAATATATTTGGGCAGGAAAAGAAAAGATCGTTGCCGACCAAATTTTAGTTGCAGCCGGACGATCGCCAAACGTAGAATCTTTGAACTTAGATGCAGCAGGTGTAAAAGTAGGTAAAAAGGGAATTGAAGTCAATTCTAAACTGCAAACTTCCAATCCCCATATCTACGCTTGTGGCGATGTTTTGGGCGGTTATCAATTCACCCACGTTGCTAGTTATCAAGCAAATATCGTTCTCAAAAATGCTTTGTTTTTACCAATATTTAAAGTCAGCGATCGCGTCATTCCTTGGGCAACGTTTACCGAGCCAGAATTAGCAAGGGTGGGATTGACGGAACAAGAAGCCAGGGAAAAGTATGGTAACGATATTCGAGTTGTCAAACAAGAATATGCAGATGTGGATCGCGCTCAAGCTGACGGAACGACAGCCGGATTTGCTAAGATTATTACCAAACGTAACGGGCAAATACTCGGCGCTCATTTAGTTGGTGCAGCGGCGGGCGAACTTATTCATGAGATTATATTGGCAATGTCGCATAATCTAAAACTATCTGCTCTGAGTGGAATTCACATCTATCCCACCTTATCAGAAGTGAATAGTAAGGCAACTTTTGCTCAAACTCGCCAAAATTACGAACAAAACCACAGATTGCAGCAGATGTTATCCAGTATATTTCGCGTCATCCGTCGCTTCGGCTAAGCTATAATCGCGCTGTTTGAGGAGTGAACCCAAGCTTGTATGCACTGGCTATTGACTGGATCTTTGAGTGTAGAGAAACTGACGGTAGCGATCGCCGACTTACCTGCATCTTTGGTAGGGACGAAGATAGTGCAACTGTCCGATCTGCATTACGACGGTGTTAAGCTCTCAGAAGAGATGTTAAAGCAGGCGATCGCGGCTACGAACGAAGCCGATCCCGATCTGATCGTTTTAACTGGCGATTATGTGACCGACGATCCCAGCCCCATCCATCAGTTAGTCTTGCGACTCAAGCACCTGCAAAGTCGCTATGGAGTTTATGCTAGCCTGGGCAATCACGATATCCATTACCCCCATTCCAAAGCCGAAGTAACTAAAGCCTTGACAAGCGTGGGTATTTGTGTGTTGTGGAATGAAATTGCTTACCCATTTGGGAAAAAATTACCTTTAGTTGGACTAGCTGATTATTGGTCGCGGGAGTTTGATGCTAAATCAGTGATGAAACAGCTAGACCCGCAAATCCCTCGAATTGTCTTATCTCACAATCCAGACACAGCCGTACCGTTAAAAAAATGGCGCGTCGATTTACAATTATCCGGTCACACTCATGGGGGTCAGTTTGCCTTACCTGGTATTGGTCCCGCTATTACCTGGTATCAAGATTTGCGCCGCAGTCTGCCTAAAAATATGCGGCGTTGGATGCCATTTATGCAAGCTGAGTGCGCTAAAGTCGTGCGTCACTGGGAATGGGCGCAGGGTTTTCACCAAGTTGGTGAGAACCAAATGTACGTCAATCGCGGCTTAGGAACTTATGCCCCCGGTCGATTTTTGTGTCCCCCAGAGGTGACGGTCATTACTTTGGCATGTCAATCTAATCTCGGCGATCGCCTTTGCTAGGTTGACTGACAAACAGCTTCTTTTTACCTGTTATTTGTCTCTAAATTGTCACTTTGTTGTCTCGAATAAGTCACTTTCTTTGTCTATATTTTGATTTCATGCAAACAAAGACAACAGGAGGAACTTATGAGAGGTAGCCATAGAATCGACAAATCCAAGCTAGTTGATAAAATCTATATGCTTCATCAACTCCAACAACAGAATATTAAAATGTCAGAACGATCTCCTAAAAAATATGATTCTCAAGTTAAGAGAATTCACGATATAGATGAAGACGATTTCAGGAAAGCTGCGTAACCAAAATCTCACAACCATAAGTTAACAGCAGGGGAAGAAAAACCCTGCTTTTATTTTCAGTTTTGTTTTGTTAGATGCTTCTATAGAGACGTTACACGTAACGTCTCTACAAGAATTATGGTTCCATCGGATCTGGTAACGGTCTACCCTTGGGTTCGGGTAATCTCGGACGGCGATCGCCATATGGCATCGGGATATACTGGACGCTGGGACGACCTCCCTGCGGTTGAGGATACAATTCCATCAGGTCGTAGATCGATCTTGGCAATCCTACTGTAATTGGCAGTCCCAGTTCTGTCGCTTCTTCTACGGTGATAGGGTAGTCGTGAGTGACTTGTCCCGTCGTTAGCGTCTCGACAATCTTTTCAATATTTTCCGGCGAGATTTTCTGTTTGGGAATATCGTCTTTTAACAACGTGCGGACAAAGCGCTGAACTTGAGCGATCGCTTTACGCGACAAATCAGCCATAATTAGGGTTTGATCGTCTACATCGCCGATAGGCTTATCTTCCACTACTTTGAGAATACTTGCAGCGGGAAAGTTGCCTAACTGCGGATCGACTGGTCCCAAAACAGCGTTAGCATCCATCACAATTTCATCAGCTGCTAGTGCTAGCATCGTGCCACCACTCATAGCATAGTGGGGGACAAACACCGTTACTTTAGCTGGATGGCGAATTAAGGCTCTAGCAATTTGCTCGGTTGCTAAGACTAAACCCCCAGGAGTATGCAGAATTAAATCGATGGGGACATTAGGTGGAGTGAGGCGAATTGCTCTCAAGACTTGTTCTGAGTCTTCAATCGTGATGTAACGAGAAAGGGGAATTCCCAACAAGCTAATTGACTCTTGACGGTGAATCAGCAGGATCGTACGACTATTGCGACCCCGTTCAAATTCTTGGATAGTTTTGACGCGACGAAATTCCATCTGACGACGCTGCCATACTGGTTGCAGCGAAGAAAAGAAGAGAAAAACCCAGAATAGGTCAAAAAAACTAAAGCTCATAGTGTTTATGACTTTTAAATTAGAGTTACCCTCCCTATTGTTTCAATTTCTCACAAATTGCAAGTCTATCTGAGGAACTATGGTGTTGTGTAAGAGCGCACAACTGTGCGCTCTTACATCTCCTTTAATAGCCGCCGCGATCGCGTTTGAGGTCGTAGATCACCTTTTCCATATACCAATCAACTGACTGGTGCGGGTTTTTCTTTTGAGCTTGAGATAAAAGGCGGTTGGCTGTTTCTCTTTCGTCATGCAGCAGACTCATTAATCTTTTCTGAAGATGACGGCTACCTTGCTCGACGCGAACGGAACCTCCTACAGCAACAGGACGCGATGTCGCTGGAGATTTGAAGTGTCCGTTGTTTCTAGCGGCTAAGGCGATCGCCGCAGCGCCACCTGCCAAGCCTGCTAAAGCTAGCATCAGGTTAGGATCTATTCCTTCTTCGTTCCTGGGGTTCGATCGGTATATTTGTGCCGTCAAAAATTCACGGTTACTTGGCTCAACTTCTCTGGTAACGGTTTGAGCGGCAATAGGCAAACTGCTGCTACTAATCTGAGCGCCAAGAATAGCAGCGATCGCAGCACTCAAATGCAACAACTTTAACATTGGATTAGTTCAACTTCCGAACTCTTTAGATGTTTCTATTCTGAGGTATAAATATGACAAGAATGTGTCAAGACAACCCGTATAAATATGTTGCAAACGACTCAATTCAATGCTGACGATTCTAGCAGGCGATCGCAATTTATCGCTACTACAAAACACCTAGTGAAGGTGCTTTGTTTCTAAAAAGTAGCTCCTGTCGCCGACAAGCGATGTACCAAAGTCAGAGGCTGTTCTAATACCTCTTCTAAAGCAGAGGAGAATAACAGTCAATTACCAATTACCAATTACCTATTTAGTCGCGTTTCACCTCGTTCGATCGCTTCTAACTGGCTCCAGAGTAGATCGCACTTGAACGCTAGGGCTTGAACTGCTCGTTCTTGAGATTCGCGGCTGCGACAATACTTCAAGACTAAATCTAAAGCATATCGGGCATCTCGCGGTGCTTGCTCCAGTCGCTTCCTAAAATAATCGAATCCGGTAGGATCGATCCAGGGATAATGTTGTTCTAGGGCAACCAAGCGCACTCGGATCGCATCTGGACCAAATAATTCTGTCAGTGAAGCAGCGACAGCCTCAATCCAAGGTCGAGTGCGACAAAAATTGACGTAAGCATCGACAGCAAATCGTACTCCTGGGATGACGTGTTGCTCGTCTAACAACTCTTGGCGGGACAAACCAACTGCTTCACCTAATTTTAGCCACGCTTCAATTCCGCCTTCGCCCTGACTGCGTCCGTCGTGATCGATGATGCGATCGATCCATTGCCGTCGCACTTCTAAAATGGGACAGTTGGATAGGATAGCAGCATCTTTGAGTGGAATGCTTTTTTGATAGTAAAATCTATTTGCTACCCAACGACGTACCTCTTGGGGTGTCAAATCTCCATGATTCATGCGGACGTGGAAGGGGTGTAAGTGGTGGTAACGTTGGTGCTGCGATCGCAGTACCGCTTCTAATTCTGCCTGCGTCCACGCTTTTTGTTCTGAATGCATCAATTCCGGCACGGCTCTCTTTCTCCTGATGGGATCTTATAGCTCAATTGTCAAACCGTCATCACCCACTTCAATACCTGCCTTCTCGACAACTTGCCGCTCCTGAGAATTAGCCATGAGAATTGGATTGGTATTGTTGATATGAACCAAAATTTTGCGCGGGTGGCGTAGTTGCGCGAGATGCTGAATGCTGCCTTCCGCTCCTGAAAGAGGTAGGTGTCCCATCTCCCGTGCTTTGCGATTGGCAATGCCCAAACTTACCAACTCGTCATCTTGCCAACACGTCCCATCAATCAGAATGCAATCGCTAGATTCAAACCGTTCTAATACGGTGTCATCTAACTGAGCTAAACCTGGGGCATATGTCATCACTTTGCCACTGGCGCGAAACGTAAAACCTACAACCCACACTTCATCTGCTACAGCCTTGTGACGCATGTATTTTGGTGGTTTGGCAGCCAGAGGAAACGCCTCTACTTCTAGTTGATTTGCTGCATCCAGTCCCAGGTTTATCGGTATGCCAGGTTCGAGTAACGACCATTTTACCCCGCAATAGCCTGCTAAAGTCGATAGTAATGGAAACCCTTCCGTCAGTGCTATACGAACTGTATCAGTGCCGTAAACACGCAGTGGTTCGGAAGATTCCCGCAACAAAATCAACCCTGTGGTGTGGTCAATTTCTGCATCTGTGAGCAGAATCCCAGCAATCGGGCTAGAGCGGATGGAAACTGGTTTGCCGTCCCGCAATAACTCAAGTTGCTGGCGCACGTCTGGGGAAGCATTGACTAAAAACCAAGGTTGGTTATTTGCCCGTACTGCAATTGAGGACTGATTGAGCCAGCATACACCTGCACTAGAGGCGCGGACTGCTTGGCAATTAGGACAGTAACAGTTCCACTGCGGCAGTCCCCCACCTGCGGCAGTCCCAAGAATTTTTACTTCCATAGCTTTAGTAGAGGCTATCAGTTATCAGTAGAGAGTGAGTAGTGAGTAGTGTAAAGAGGTTACATGTAACCTCTTTACAAAGTTATCAGTAATTGAAAAAAGCTACCTGGGCTAATATTCCTTGGATATTAAATTTAAATTGCCCCTAAATTTGCATACCGGATTGTAATTCTCTGCCTCCAGAAGCAAGGTTTAATTCGCGAGCAAGTATAGTTTGTAAAGCGATCGCATCAACATTGGGAAACTCAAATCGTAACTTTTTCACTGGCGATTTGGTAATCTCAATCTCAACTTCAGTAAACTCTAACTCTCTCTCGATCTCAGCTTTAACCACTATTGCTTTTACTAGTAACTGTACTTGGAGATGGGAATTTTCAGCTTGTAGCTTATCTAGTCCCACGAAGGAAAGACTTAACACTCGATTTGTGAGTGGCTCGCCAAACAGTCCAAAAGCAGCTAAGAGTAATGGTAAAGGTAGCAGAAACTTCAGCGGTAAAGCAGACAATTTTAGCAACCAATGGAACATAGATAGGGATTGGAACTGGTACTTCAAAGGAGCGATTTTGGAGCGAGTTTTTCCCAAAGGGTCAATCTGAGAATCTCACTGGTGGGGGATATGCCAATCGGTTGATATTTCCTAGTTTAAAGATAATCAGAAAATAGTTAACTCCAGAACACGCGATCGCAGGCTGGGATTATGAGAATTTTATTGGTGGAAGACGACAGCGAACAGTTAGAACCACTGCAAACTGCCTTGACTGAAGCCGGACATATTGTCGATGGTGTTGATGATGGGGCAATGGCACAATGGCTGCTGTCTCAAAAAGATTACGACTTATTGATTTTAGACTGGATGCTGCCAGAAGTAAGTGGGGTATCGCTCTGTCGTCAGTATCGACAAACGGGCAAAACGTCCCCCGTACTGATGTTGACGGCTAAAGATACGACCCCAGATAAAATTACGGGCTTAGATGCAGGGGCGGACGATTATCTGGTTAAACCGATAGATATTTTAGAACTTTTGGCACGAGTGCGGGCATTGGGGAGGCGATCGCCCATGTGGCAGGGAGATATTCTGCGGCTGGTAGATTTACAACTTCATCTTGACACCCTAGTTTTGGAACGAGATGGAATTGCTATAGAATTGGCTCCAAGGGAATTTCATTTACTAGAGTATTTTCTGCGTCATCCTAACCACGTTCTCAGCCGCGACCAAATCGAACAAGCATTATGGGAATGGGGTTCTGAGCCTGAAAGTAACGCCGTGACTGCACTGATACGACGGCTGCGTCAACGCCTGCAATTAGTCAATGCCGCCGACTGGATTGAAACTATATATGGTATGGGTTATCGCTTTAAACCTACCGTTGAGCAAGTCGTAAGTCCTAAGTCGTAAGTTAAAACTGTTTCGGATCGTTAACCGCTCACCAATTAACAACTACCAATTACCAACTACCACTGTTCATGTTTAACCGCAGGTTTGCTCGTAGTCGTATTAATATTGCTCTGTGGTTTACCGTGACGATGGGTAGTATTTTAGTCGCGTTTGCAGGGGTAATCTACTACCTGACGATCTTAGATGAGTTGGAGGATCTCGATCGCCTACTTTACAAAAAAACTAGCGTCATGGCGGTGAACGCCGAGTATAACTGGCTGACAAAGCAAGTAAATTTAGAAAATGTACCGCTGGTAGGGACTAACACCCCACCCATTGGGACGGATGTTGTCTACGCGCGGTGGTACAACTCTCAAAGGCAACTCGTACAATTTTTCGGTACGACACCCCCATCTGAGCTAACTGTATCGCCTGGATTTTCCACGTTAGAAACTGTTAACAACGACACCCAGACAGCACCTACTTCTGTCTGGCTGCGCCAAGTGACTTTGCCTGTTTACCAAAGCGAGTTGTTAATTGGTTATCTGCAAGTCGCCATTCCACTCGCACCTACACAGCAAGAGCTAGCCCAATTACGATTAGTTTTATTGCTGATAGTACCAGTGACTATAGGAATTGTCGGCTTAGCTGGTTGGCTGCTGGCAGGGTTAGCAATGCAACCGATTCGAGACAGCTACGACCAACTCCAACGCTTTACGTCTGATGCTTCCCACGAATTACGAGCGCCACTAGCAGCAGTGATGAGCAATGCTCAAGTTGGAGTGATTTCCAAATCGAGCGATCCTTCACAACAGCGGCTGCGATTTGAGAAGATTGTCAAAGTGGCGAAGTCGATGGAGGCTTTGATTGGTCAGTTGCTATTTCTCGCAAGGCATGAAGGGCAATTAACGACTCAGTCTTTGGTAGAGGTTGACTTGACAAGCTGGCTAAAAGAATTAGCAGATAATTATACTTCTCAGATCGCAACCCAAACCACAACCCAAAATGTAAATTTTGCCATCAAATTACCTCAACATACAGTCAAGGTGAAAATCGACTCAGACTTACTGCAACAAGCAGTTGTAAATTTGTTGAGTAACGCTTTTAAGTACACGCCAGCTGGCGGGAGCGTGCAATTACGACTTTTTACCCGTTTTCATCAAGCTGTAATTCAAGTTGAGGATAGCGGCATTGGCATTCCCCAATCGGATTTACCTCGGATTTTCGATCGCTTTTATCGTGTCGATTCTAAGCGAGCGCGTAAAACAGGCGGTTTTGGATTGGGGTTAGCGATCGCCCAACAGATCGTTCGCGCTCACGGCGGTGAAATTAACGTCAAAAGCGTTTCTGGGCAGGGTTCCACTTTTCAAATTCAACTCCCGCTGGCTTAGAACACTACCGCCTAATTGTCACTCTATCTCTTGGGTGGACTGCTCGGTTACGCTTAAAGAATTACACCTAAAGATAGATAAATAAAATACATAAACCCAACCAAGTTTATTAGTTCACAATTCATGCTATATGGAGCTAAAAAATAAGTTTTATAATTTTATTAGAGTCTTTTGGTTAACAACAACTCGAATATCAAATTAAAAGACAACTTCAGCTCCTGAACAACAACGGTCTCACACAAATGTGACGCAAAAGGTAGTGCGGTAGCGTTCGTGTCAGATTGTGCTGCCTCGGTAACGCAAATAGAGAGTTAGAAGTGTCTGCGTTTCAATCGCTCCAATTGTCTGATGAGATTCAGTCGCAGGTTGGGCAATTGGACAAGCTTCTTCAAAGGAGAAATCCCAATGAGCGATTTTTGCCCGATTAAGCGATTTGACCACCTTGAGTTCTATGTTGGGAACGCAAGGCAGGCAGCACTATTTTATTCCAAGTGTTTTGGATTCACGATCGCTGCCTATCGAGGACTAGAGACTAATAGTCGCGCCACTGCCTCATACGTACTAGAGCAAGGAGATATTCGCTTTGTTTTGAGTACGGGACTGCATCCAGAACATCCCATCTCTAAAAGCGTACTCAAACACGGCGACGGAATTGCCATTATTGCTTTAGAAGTCCCTGATGTTGTTAGCGCCTATCAAGAAACAACTCGACGAGGTGCGGTGGGAGCGATCGCCCCGACGGAAGCACAAGATAATTATGGAGTGTTACGCTACAGTGCGATTCATGCTTATGGCGATACCTTAATCGAGTTCGTCGATCGCAGTAATTATGCAGGTGTTTTTGCTCCTGGTTTTGAACCTCGGAATCTACATGCCAACCGCAAAGGAGTGGGACTGAAAACCATTGACCACGTAGTTGCAAATGTAGAACTAGGGGCAATGGAGAGGTGGACGCAGTTTTTTGCTGAGACGATGGGCTTTAACCTATTAATACATTTTGACGATCGCGCTATTTCTACTGAGTACTCAGCCTTAATGTCCAAAGTAATGCAGGACAGCACGGGTACGATTAAATTACCCATTAACGAACCAGCTTTAGGCAAGGGTAAATCTCAAATTGAAGAGTACTTGGAATATTACCACGGAGCCGGAATTCAACACGTTGCCTGCGCGACCGACAGCATCGTCGAGACAGTCACTCAGATGCGGGCAGCAGGAGTTGAGTTTCTCTCGACACCAAAAACGTACTACGAAAACTTAGAGGAGCGAGTAGGAAAAATCGAGGAGCCAATCGAGCGGCTAGCCGAGTTGGGCATCTTAGTAGATCGAGAAGAAGATGGGTATTTATTCCAAATTTTTACCCAGCCAGTACAAGACCGACCGACGCTGTTCTTTGAGGTCATTGAGCGACACGGAGCGCAAGGCTTCGGTGAGGGGAATTTCAAATCCTTGTTTGTCGCGATCGAACGCGAGCAAACGTTGAGAGGCAATTTGGCGATCGCCACGGTGTGAAACCATGACTTATTACTACTATTTGGGGAACATTCCTCACAAACGACACACTCAATTTCGTCAACTAAATGGCTCTCTGTATCACGAAGAATCGATCGGGCTTCGTGGCTTCTCAGGCGTGCAATCTTTGCTCTACCACCTGCATCCACCCACGCAAATTCAGAAAATTTGGATCGAGGGCAACGTAGAAATTCCCTACGAAGACCAAAGCCCCTTGCATCACCGCCACCTACGCACGGCAAATATGACAGCGAAAGGCGATGCGGTGGAATCGCGCATCCCCTTGATGGCAAATTCAGAGATTTGCATATCAGTCGCTTGCCCGACACGACCCATGCACTATTGGTATCGGTTCGCCTGCGGCGATGAAGTCATTTTCATCCATGACGGGAGCGGCATACTAGAAACTCAGTTTGGTAATCTCTTCTACCGACCTGGCGATTACTTGGTGATTCCCACGGGAGTTCTTTGGCGTATCCTCCCTGATGCAGCAGTCGAGCAGCGCATGTTGGTTGTAGAAGCTTACGGACACATCGAGCCACCAGCACGTTATCTCAATCGCTACGGTCAATTTCTCGAACACTCCCCCTACTGCGAACGCGATATTCGTCCGCCAAACCAACTAATCGTCCACGATGAGGAAGGAGAATTTGAGGTTCGAGTCAAAGCTGGAAACCAGATTACTAGCTACCTCTATCACCATCATCCCTTAGATGTTGTGGGATGGGATGGGCATCTTTGGCCCTTTGCCTTCAACATCGAAGACTTTGAGGCAATTACAGGTCGGGTTCACCAACCACCTCCAGTACATCAAACATTTGAAGCCCCCGGATTTGTTTTGTGTTCCTTTGTACCGCGTCTGTTTGATTATCACCCTTTAGCAATTCCGGCTCCATACAACCATTCCAACGTCGATTCAGATGAGGTGATTTACTACGTTGAAGGGAAATTTATGTCGCGTAAAGGAATTGAACGGGCATCGATTACCGTTCATCCCAGGGGTATTCCCCACGGTCCTCACCCAGGCATGTACGAGGGGTCAATTGGAAAAGAACGGACTGACGAACTCGCTGTGATGATCGATACCTTTCGTCCGCTGAAGTTGACACAGCACGCTCTTAAATTTGAGGACAAAGACTATTCGTATAGTTGGGTTAATCATTAGTCATTGGTCATCGATCATTCGTAACTGCTTCCTTGTCCCCCTTGTCCTCCTTGTCCTCCTTGTCCTCCTTGTCCTCCTTGTCCCCTCTACTCAAAAGCTCCATTACCGTTAGGAGTAATAAATTATGACTTCTCTTTTGACAACATCTTCAAGTAGATTAACTATTTCTGCGCGGATTGAGGAACGCTTGCGCCAAGGCGAACTGACTCAGGATCGAGTAGACGAGTTTAGAGATTTTCTGGTCGAAGTCGATCGCGAATTCATGCAGCACCGCATCATTACTAATAACGCCTATACCCGTTGGTTTCGCGAGGGTAGGGCTACAGATGAGGAGCTAGTCTACTTTATTCAACAGTTTTCAGTTTTTTCTAACCAATTTTTGATTGCAGCTTTACAAAAAGTCATTAATTCAGCGACGTTGCAACAATCGCGTGCTAGCCGAGAAATTTTGCTCAACGAGCTAGGCGTAATCTATCGCAAGCTAGGACAGACAGGTAGTAGCCGCGTTACCCAGAGTGCAGAAAAAGACCGCGAAGGCGATCCTGAACTGGTCAGCACTGAGGGTACAGTAGACGGTGGAATTTGCCGTTTTCAAGCAGCTCATTTTGAGTGGCTAGTTGGTGTTGCTGAGGGGTTAGGTCTGAGCTATGGCGACATTGGTAAGCGCAAGCAGGGTAGTCCGACAACTTTGCACTTCTGCGATGAATTAATCCGCCTCTACGGTAGCGCCGATCCGCAGATCGCTGAGGGTGCTAGCTTTGCAGTCGAAAACTGGGCGGCGGCTGGCTTTTGGCAAGAACTAGAAGATGGCTTAACGCGCATCAAGCAAACGCGACACCCGCACTTGCGCCTCGCGTTTTTCACCTGGCACAACCGTGTCGAGGCGCAACACGCCGGACACACGCTGGAGGAACTGGAGGAAGTTTATTTCAAACCAGACTTCGATCGCACCAAATTTATCCAAGGTGGTCGAGAAATTCTCGATGCGATCGCTGTCTTTTGGGACGGACTGAATTCAGTGACCAGTGACCAGTGACCAGTGACCAGTGACCAGTGACCAGTGACCAGTTAATTCTCGACTTACGAATTACGACTTATCAATTATGGCTAGCACGCCTTCCTTTCCCTATATTGGCACGATAAGCTCGATCCGAGCCTTTGTTCAGCTTTTTCGGCTGCCAGCTGGTATCCTCGCAGCTTTAGCAGGCTGTGCCACAATCTATGCTCTCGATGCCACAGTTGCACTACCGCAATACCTGCTGACGGCAATTATCTTAGTCTGCATGACCTCTGCTGCTTGCGGCATCAATGACTACTGGGATTTAGCTAAAGACCGCATCAATCATCCCGATCGCCCTTTGCCTTCCGGTCGGCTTTCATTGCAACAAGCTTGGTGGGCTGCGGCAATTCTGTTCGGCTGTGCCGCGATCGCTGCTATCCCTTTAGGTTTGTCTCCCTTTGTTCTGGTTGCTATTAGTACTGTTTTGCTCTGGAATTATTCGCATCTTGCATCATACAATGGTATTTTTGGCAATCTACTTGTAGCTGCAACTATTGCGGCTTTGATTTTTCTGGGTAGTTTGGTTGCCTGCCGACCATTGGCAATGCTTTATCCAATGGGGTTTTTATTCTGCTATGCCTTGGCTAAAGAAATTGTCTGGGACGTGCATGATGCGGAAGGCGATCGCATTCAAGGGATTGTCACAGTTGCAAATCGGTGGGGAGATCGAGTGGCTTTCGCGATCGCTTGGGGTTTGCTGGGGGTGTTGATGGGTTCTATACCTGTGGCACTTCGCCTCTTATCGATGGCACGTCCCCTGTTATTTGCCACGTTCTCGGCGATCGCTTTATTGAGTCTGGGAATGGCGCTGGCGCACTACCAACAGCAACGTAGCGAGAGCGCTTACCAAAGATTTAACTTCTGGGAACGTATAGGTACGGCATTTGGAGTCATCGCCCTGTTAGGTACTGCATGAGAAGGCAGGAGGTGAACGGTGAAGCAATTATCGTTGGAGCAAATAGTAAACTGTGGAGTCGATCGACAGACAGCGATCGCAATTCTACCGCAAGTCGAGCGGTGGCTGGCTGCCTTACCTGCTGTGGAGTGTTGGCAGCAGCTAACTCGTCACATCCTCAAGCCCGATTGCCCCTTTGCATTGCACGAACTCCTTTACGAAACTACCTTCTCCGACTGGGACGCATCCCAGAAACCTGCTCTAGCTTGGTTTCCCTCTCAAGAAGAAATTGAGTCTACCAATATCGCTGCTTTAATGCATCAGTTGCAAATTGCCTCCTATCGAGAATTTCATGCTTGGTCGGTGCAGAATCGGGATCGGTTCTGGGAGATGACGATTCAACGATTGGGTATTCGTTTCCGGCAGAAGTACACTCAAATTGTCGATCTTTCGCGGGGGGTAGAATTTCCTCAATGGCTGGTAAATGCTCGTTTCAACATTGTTGAGAGCTGTTTTCAAGCGCCTGAAAATTCTCCCGCAATCGTCTTTCAACAGGACGGCGTGCTTTCCACCATGACCTATGGAGAGCTGCACGCCTTGAGCAACCGAGTTGCTAATGGGCTTGTGGACTGGGGCTTCCGTCCTGGCGATGCGATCGCGATCGCCATGCCCATGACTGCGGAATCTGTAGCGATTTACCTGGGAATTATTAAAGCTGGCTGCGTGGTGGTTTCTATCGCCGATAGTTTTGCTGCCAACGAGATCGCCGTCAGATTGCGTATAACTCAGGCAAAGGCAATTTTTACCCAAGACTATATTCAGCGTGGTAGCAAACAGTTACCCCTTTATACCAAAGTTATCGATGCCGATGCCCCTAAAGCAGTCGTGCTGTCGCTCGATACTTCTGTGTCTGGAACACTGCGTTCTGGCGATTTAGCTTGGCAGAAATTTCTCAGCTCAAACGAACAATTCGATGCCGTAGCCACCGCATCGGAAGCTTATACTAATATCTTATTTTCCTCTGGCACTACGGGAGAACCCAAAGCTATTCCTTGGACTCAAACAACACCGCTCAAAGGTGCAGTTGACGGACACTTGCACCAAGATATTCACCCTGGAGATGTCGTAGCCTGGTCAACCAATCTAGGCTGGATGATGGGACCTTGGCTGATTTATGCCAGTTTAATTAATCGGGCAACTATTGCTCTCTACTACGACGCACCCACCGAGAGAGGATTCGGTCAATTTATTCAAGCGGCACGGGTGAATATGTTGGGGGTAGTACCAAGTCTAGTCAGCATTTGGAAAACAACTGCTTGTATGCAAGGGCTGGATTGGAGTGCGATTAAAGCATTCAGCTCGACGGGTGAATGTTCCAATCCACAGGACATGCTGTTTTTGATGTCTCTAGCAGGATACAAGCCGATTATCGAATACTGTGGTGGGACTGAGATTGGTGGAGCTTATATTACTGGCACGCTGGTACAGCCTGCGGCTCCTGCAACTTTCACAACCCCTGCATTAGGATTAGATTTTGTCATTCTCGCAGGCGATCGCCCTACCAACAAAGGCGAGTTGTTTATTATCCCCCCTTCCATCGGACTTTCTACCACATTACTCAACAAAGACCATCACCACGTCTATTTCGCCGATACCCCCTCTCTTCCGTCTGCTGTCAGGGCGGGTTTATCAGACCAATTCGCGAATCAACCAGTTACCCCCCAAGTAAACCCGCCTCTACTCTCCCTGCGCCGTCATGGAGATTGGATCGAACATCTCCCCAATGGGTATTATCGCGCTTGCGGTCGCGTTGATGACACGATGAATTTGGGAGGCATCAAGGTCAGCGCGGTGGAAATCGAGCAAGTCCTCAATTCTGTAGCGGGAATTTATCAAACTGCCGCGATCGCTGTCTCTCCTCCAGAAGGGGGTCCTAGCCAGTTGGTCATTTTTGCGGTGGTTGCACCAGATCGACAGCAGGACAAAGCAACGCTCAAAACCCAGTTACAAAAGGCGATCGCTTCGCAGCTCAATCCCCTGTTCAAGATTTACGATCTGGCGATCGTTGATGCTTTACCTCGTACTGCCTCAAATAAATTGATGCGCCGTGCATTGCGCGATCGGGCTTCTAGCACAAACGTATTTAACAAATGCCTAATGACCAATGACGAATGACAACCATAACGCGCTAATCTTATGAATGACTGAGATTGCCATATGTCCAAATTCAAAGTTTTTGTGACTCGTCGCCTGCCGATCGCCTTAGATCGACTTGACCAAATTGCTGATGTCGAAGTTTGGTCGGAGCGCCAACCGCCTCCTGATGACGTGTTACTGGAAAAGATCGGCGCGATCGATGGCTTGCTGTGCCTGCTTACCGACCAGATCGATCGACACTTAATAGAGGCAGGAACGTCACTCAAGGTCATTAGCCAAATGGCAGTTGGCTACGATAACATTGACATCCCAACTGCGACTGCCAGACATCTTCCCGTAGGTCACACGCCTGATGTTTTGACAGATGCGACCGCAGACTTTGCTTGGACGTTGTTGATGACAGCAGCACGGCGAGTTGTGGAGGCAGATCGGTTCGTGCGTGCGGGTCAGTGGCAGACTTGGGAACCGGACTTGTTGCTAGGAGCGAATATTGCTGGAGCTACTTTAGGTATTGTCGGTTTAGGGCGGATCGGTCAAGCCGTAGCTCGCCGTGCCAAAGGGTTTGACATGCGCATTTTGTATGCAGATCGACAGCGTTTGGACATAGAACAATCTCTTGGTGCAGAGTGCGTGACATTCGATCGCCTGCTGCAAGAGTCAGATTTTGTCACGATTCACGCTCCTTTGACTGAAGATACTTACCATCTTTTTAGCCAGCCGCAATTTCAACGCATGAAGCGATCGGCAATTTTAATTAACACGGCACGAGGACAAATTGTAGACTCAGAGGCTTTGTATCAAGCACTGAAGGAGCGACAAATCGCTGCCGCAGCCTTGGATGTCACCGATCCAGAACCTATTGCGCCTCAAAGCTTGTTGCTGACGTTGGACAACCTGATAATTACACCTCATATTGCTAGTGCCAGCCGTCCGACACGAGAAAAAATGGCAAGCATGGCGATCGCCAATCTCGTTGCTGGACTTAGGGGCGATCGTCTGCCACATTGCGTTAATCCTGAAGTGTATCAATAGCGATCGCTAGAAAAAAGACAGCATTTGGACAGTGCGATCGGTATTTTCGTCTGAGGAAAAATTATGCGTGACAGGCTGAATTAGATCGATCGAGGGGAGACGTGTATCTTAAGTTAAGTTTATTGCCAATCGCCTCGGGGTGAGTGCTGAATGCGATTCGATCTACAATTCATTGAAATGTCCTAGTTTTTATAGCAAAAATCCTTTTTACAAGTGCAGATTGTCAGTTGAAATCATGTTAGCTCAGTCAATTTTATTACTTAACTGCTTACAGTAGTTGCATGTAAAATTAGATTTCGCTGTAATTTTATACCTTTAGGTGGATTGCAAAATTGAAACTGATGCGATCAAAGATACATCTTGAATTCGGTTGCAAACCTCCGCGATCGGCAGATATTATGTCATCGGCAGACGAATGATACATTTCTTAAAAACCCGCTGTTCTAATGAACTTAAACAAGCTAAGGCGTAAGCGAGGGATCGTTTTAACTCGTGAAGGATGGCAAAAGTTTCAGAACGCAAAACTAGAGTTAGAGTTTCATGAAAAATATGGGGAAAAATTTACACTAGAAGAATTAAGCGGACGCACTCAATTAACAACTGCTACCCTCGCCAAAATACTAACTCGTGAAGAAGGGGTTGACAAGCGAACCCTAATTAATTTATTCACAGCATTTAACTTAGAGCTGAATACAAGTGACTATTCACAGCCTAGCCTAGTACTACAGTTGTAGATAGCTGAGCGATTGGGAAAGGCGACGTTTGTAATGATAAAACTTAGCAATCGCTTGAT
>NZ_RSCK01000080.1:0-29949 GCF_003991895.1 Chroococcidiopsis cubana SAG 39.79 | reverse complement strand
GAGACTATTGTGTGTGTATTTTGAGCATAGGTCTCAGTTTTCTTTTTGGCTAGTTTTTCTCATCGAACTCACGTTGATAAGGTGTTTTGAAGATTTGTGTCGCGCAAAGACAAGCCAGTGCGCTGGCGTGAGGTTTCCCCGCCCTGTAGCACCTGGCGTGCAGAGGCGCGAAGAAAGGCGATGAAGATAAGAAGAAGTCGCGGCTGAATTACTTCATTTCTCCACTGTCGCGGATTAAGTTTGCTACTAATCCCGTCCAACCTGTTTGATGATTTGCTCCCAATCCTGCGCCGTTGTCGCCATGAAAGTATTCATAGAATAATAACAAGTCTTGCCAGTCTGGATGAGTTTGAAATATAGCGTTGCCACTGTGAACAGGACGACGATTACTACTATCTCGTAAGAAAATTCTTGTCAATCTTTGAGACAACTCTGTAGCCACTTCTGCCAAATTCATCCATCGACCGGAACCAGTGGGACATTCAACTTTAAAGTCATCTCCTAAATAGTTATGAAATTTTTGCAGAGACTCAATGATGAGATAATTCATCGGAAACCAAATAGGACCGCGCCAGTTAGAATTCCCGCCAAACATCCCACTGGTAGATTCAGCCGGTTCGTAACTTACTTGATGCTGCTGACCGTCAACATTGAAAGTGTATGGGTTTTCTAGATGAAATTTCGAGACAGAACGAATGCCATACTCGCTCAAAAATTCGCCTTCATCTAACATTCTTTGCAAAATTAACTTGAGTTTTTCAGGATTAACAATTGCTAGCAATCGTTTGCTTTCTTTTCCTTCGTCTGTCAAAGAGGCAATGTTCTCTTGCAGTTTAGGACGATTGTTAATAAACCACTCAAAGCGTTTTTTAAACCCTGGAAATCGCTCTAGTAAATCTGGTTCTAGAATCTCTACTGCAAATATGGGAACTAAACCCACCGTCGAACGCACCTTGAGGTGATGGCGTTCGTCATGTGGAGAATGCAAGACATCATAAAAGAACTTGTCTTCATCATCCCATAGGTGAATCTGAGTTTCGCCAATGTGGTTCATTGCATCGGCAATATAGAGGAAATGCTCGAAAAATTTACTGGCGATATCTTCATAAGTAGAGTTAGTTTTTGCCAATTCTAATGCGATCGCCAGCATATTCAGACAATACATTCCCATCCAACTCGTACCGTCTGATTGTTCTAAATAGCCACCTGTAGGCAACTCAGCACTGCGATCGAAAATGCCGATGTTATCTAAGCCTAAAAATCCTCCTTGAAAGACATTATTGCCATCGTTATCTTTGCGATTTACCCACCAAGTAAAGTTGAGCAATAATTTCTGAAATACTCTTTCCAGAAAATCAGTATCAGCGCGATCGTAAATATCTCGTTCAATTTGATAAACTCGCCATGTTCCCCAAGCATGAACGGGAGGATTGACATCGCTAAAATGCCATTCATAAGCTGGAATTTGCCCGTTAGGATGCATATACCATTCCCGTGTCAGTCTATCCATTTGTCGCTTGGCAAAATCTGGATCGATTGTTGCTAAAGGAATGACATGAAAAGCTAAATCCCAAGCCGCAAACCAGGGAAATTCCCATTTATCGGGCATAGAAAGAATATCATCATTAAATAGATGCATCCATTCTTGATTGCGAGCATTATGTCGCTGTGGCACTGGTTGATTTGGATCGCCATTCAACCAATCTTCTATGACGTAGTGATAAAACTGTTTTGTCCACAATAAGCCAGCAAAAGCTTGTCGTTGCACGTTACGACAATCTGCTAACAACTCTTCTGGAGAAATTCGTTGATAAAATTCATCTGCTTCTTGCTTGCGAGTTTGTAAAATTGTATCAAACTCTAAAAATGGGTGTGTTAGCTTACCGAGATCGCTGAGTCTTAGCTTGATGATTTGTTCTTCACCTGCATCAAGATTCAGTGAGTAATAACAAGCAGCTTTTGTACCTATTTTTTCTGGGTTAATAGCCTTTTCGATATTCTCCACAACATAATCGTTTACCCCGTCTTTGACATAAGGAGATTTATTGCTAACTCCAAATAGCTTTTGATAGTTAGTCTCATTTTCTGTAAACAACAACTTGCAGCCATTTTGACAATACAACCATCTTTTCCCCAAAGTTGGATGAGCAGCTTCAATAGCACAGGCAAGAAGATCGGGCTTCATGACTTGAAGTGATGGTTTTTCACTCTGTTTATCCCAAGCCCAAGTATTGCGGAACCAGAGAGTAGGTAAGAGATGAAGTGTTTTTTCTTCCGAACTACGATTGACAACTGTAATTTGAATTAAAATATCTTCAGGAGAGTTTTTAGCATATTCGACAAACACATCGAAGTATTGATTATTGTCAAATATACCAGTATCAACTAATTCAAATTCCGGCTCGTAGTATCCTCGTTGCTGATTTTCTTGCACCAATTGCGTGTAAGGAAATGCTGATTGAGGATATTTGTAGAGATATTTCATATAGGCATGACTGGGAGAATTGTCAAGATAAAAATAATATTCTTTGACATCTTCCCCATGATTGCCTTCAGGTCCAGCTAACCCAAATAATCTTTCTTTCAGGATTGGATCTACTCCATTCCAAAGCGCGATCGCAAAACAAAGTCTTTGATGATTGTCAGAAATTCCCGCAATCCCATCTTCTCCCCAACGATAGGCGCGACTCCGAGCGTGTTCGTGGGGAAAATAATCCCAAGCATTACCATTCTGGCTATAATCTTCGCGTACAGTTCCCCATTGGCGATCGCTTAAATATGGACCCCAGCGCCGCCAGTATGCTTGACGGGTGCGATTTTCTTCCAGTCTTTTTTCTTCTGCGGTCATGTTTTTACTCCATGAACTGAAATAAAGTCAAAAGTCAAAAGTTAAAAGTCAAAACATTTCAAGTAGGGTAGGTATTGCCCATCATGAGTTACATATGCCAATTGTGGTAAGCATTGCCTACCTGAAAATTATTAAGATTTACCTATAGTAGTTCTAAATGATTTGTAAAGTATACTTCTAGCCTGCCGCAGGCTAGAAGCCTGCTCCACGTTCATGAATCAAATAAAATTGCTATACAACTAATTTAAATTTCTCACTAAACTACTACAACAAAGGCTTGAAAATCAGCCCTATTTGACCGAGTAATTTCTCTGTTACTGAACGATTTTGCCATTCTATGCGAGTAAGACAATTGCTATTATCCAAAGCGTTTTGAAATAAATTGTCTGTTTTTTCAATTAATTGAGTATTGTTAGTAGAAATATTTAATTCGTCATTGTGATGATAGCTGCGGGGGTCAAAGTTTGCACTGCCCGTACTTACCCAGTCATCGTCAATTAAAGCTAGTTTAGCGTGCATCATACTTGGTTGATATTCGCAAACTTGCACCCCAGCTTCTAGTAGTTCGCCGTAGAGTTCGCGAGAAGCAAAACGTACAATTGGCTTATCATTCTTCTGTCCCATTGTCAGAACGCGCACGTCAACCCCCTTTTGCCTGGCTTGAATTAGCACGTTGCGCGTATTGCGATCGGGGACAAAATAGGGGCTACCAATCCAAATTCGCTCTCTAGCTGCCAAAAAGCTTACCTGAAATAGCATTCTGATTGTTGACTCGCTCAAAGTAGACGTGTCATTCGTGATGTAAAGTGGCGTTCCTTTTTCTGGTTGCACTTTGATTACATCCTGCGCCAAATCTACCGTGCCACCAACATATGCCCAATTTTGGAAGAAATTGCCTTCCAATAGACTGACGACTTCTCCCGTATAACTTGCTTCAAATTCTAACCAAGGAGCGGTATCACCTATTTCTGGATCGCCATCCCAATCATCTGAAACTCCTGCACCACCAATTAAAACCCGTTGACCGTCAATTAACAGTAACTTGCGATGAGTGCGAGAATTATACTCCAATGGCGCTCTCCAATCGAATTCGCGGAAAAAACGCACCTCAACACCAGCTTGCTGCAATCTTTGCCAATACTCGCTGGGAATCGAATCAGTACCGTAGTCATCGATCAAAAGTTGTACTTCCACACCTGCTTGAGCGCGATCGCTGAGTGCGGCAGCAAATTCATCAGCACGACGACCAGGGGTCATGTAGTATATTTCAAAGTGAATCGTGCGTTTGGCGCTCTTGATAGCATCTATGCGAGCAGCATAAATAGCATCTGCTCCGCTCCAATAGTCAGTCAAGCGACCGCTAGTAGGTAAAGCATTGGATAAACTTACTACTAGTAGTGGAAAACGGGGATCTTCTAAACTAGGTCCATTGGTAATTTTATACTCGACTTCCGAGCGAAAAAACCCTCTCAGGTAGAGAAAGCCCAAGCAAAGAATTGCCAAAGCAAGGACTCCTCCACCAATCCACCACCACAGCTTTTTCTTTGCTGCGCGACGGTTTGCCAATTGCCGTTGTCTAGTCTGCATTTCTAGCCTAGTAATTTCCAGTCATTTCAAAACGCAAAGCTGAAGCAGACAAATCACCTATTTCTAACTGTGCCATCAGGCATGACTGTGTTCTCAAATTCTGCTTGTTGTAAATTTGCTCCCGTGATGTTGGCTTTGGTAAGATTTGCTCCTTCTATGTCTGCTCGCTGGAGACTAGCTTGTTGTAAATTAGCCGACTGTAGGTTTGCCTTTTCTAGATCGGCGCGAATCAGATTAGCTCCTTGTAGGTTAGCACCTTGTAAGTTAGCTTCTTCTAAATCTGCATTTTGTAAATTAGCATTCTGGAGATTAGCACCTTGTAAGTTAGCTTCGTCCAAATCTGCGTTTTGTAGATTTGCTCCACTCAAGTTGCAACCAGGACATTGTTTAGTTTTTAGCAATTTTTGTACTTCAGAAGATTGAGCTTGAGTTTGGGCTTGAGCGATCGCTTCAGGTATTTGATTCAGGGAAAATCCAGCAACGAGTGTCACAAAGGTTGCTGTTACACTCCAGAATTTCAATGTTTGTGAAGTTAATCCATTCATTTTCAATTCTCAACGTTTAACTTTTAACTTTTAACTTTTGACTTTTGACTTTTGACTGTCAATCAGGCTGACCATGCCTCGCGAAAATCGGCGTACAAAGTCAAACCACCATCGACAAATAGAGTTTGTCCGGGATGTAGGCGGCTTCATCCGAAGCTAAAAAAGCAACTGCTGCTGCCATTTCTTCGGAAGTACCAGCACGACCCATCGGAATGTGACTTTCAACGATCGCCTTCTTTTCTGGGTCATTTGTCCAGGCTTCGTTAATTGGTGTAACTGTTGCGCCTGGAGCGACGGCATTAACTCGAATTCCTCGATTGGCATACTCTAAAGCTAGGGTTTTGGTCATATTTTCCATCCCACCTTTGCTGATGGAATAGCTGACATACATCGGTCTGGGAATAATTTCGTGAACGCTGGAAATGTTAATAATAATTCCAGAACGATTCTGGGATAGTAATTGTTTGATAGTTTCGCGGGCGCACAAATAAGCACCGCGCAAATTAACTGTTAACACTCGATCGAATTCTACCGTTTCAATTTCGTGGGAGGGAGATTCAGTTTGAATTCCAGCATTGTTGACCAGAATATCTAAACTACCAAATCTTTCAACTACAGTATTGACCATGCTGATGATGTCTTCTTCTTTCGAGACATCTCCCTGTACCAGCAGAGATTTCACGCCGCAATTTTCCACGTCTCCACATGCTTTTTGCATTGCCATTTCTTCTGTATCTTCTGCCCCATCAGGACTTTTGCGGTAATTGATGGCAATATTGCATCCTTCAGAGGCGAGGCGAATGGCGATCGCTTGTCCAATGCCCGAACTTGCACCAGTCACCAGTACGTTTTTGCCTTTTAATCCCTTCATAGAGTTATTCCTTCATCTCTACGTATCATCTTCTTGTAGAGACGCAGAATTTTGCGTCTCTCAACCGAATTAGATAGAAAAGCGAATTAGATAGAGAAATTGGGTGGTAAGATGACGCGATCGACAATGTGGATGACACCATTGCTAGCAGGAATGTCTGCCTGGGTCACGGTGGCATCATTCACTGTTACTTGATTGGCTGTTTGGTCAACTTTAACGTTAACGTTTGCACCTTCTACCGTTTTCACGTCTCCCGATTGCAACTGATTGGCGCTCACTTGACCAGGAACGACATGGTAAAAAAGAATCTGCGCTAGTTGTTGGCGATTTTCTGGTTGTAGTAGCCTTTGGCGAGTTTCTGCGGGAAGGGCATTAAAGGCATCATCTGATGGTGCAAACACCGTGTATGGACCTTGAAGTTCTAAGACTTCGTTAGCATCTGTTTCATCAATGACAGAAGCAAGGGTTTTCAGCGAAGGATTTGCCTGTACTACATCAACGACATGGTTGTCATCTGCCTCTGCTTGAGCGGCGGGAGGCGCAGTTGGAGCAGCAGGAGATTGTGTAGTAGCCCCTGGCGTAGCTTCCGCAGTCGGCGCAGTAGCAGGAGGTGTTTGTGCGGTTTGCTGAGGTTCGCAAGCAGCGATAATTGGCAAGATCGTCAGTCCTGCTGCCAATCCAGCTAATTTTTTGATTGAATTAGTTCGATTTTGAACGTTCATTGGATTATCCTTTATTATTTGTCATTAGTCATTGGTCATTGGTCACTGGTCGCTGGTCACTGGTCACTGGTCGCTGGTCACTGGTCACTGGTCACTGGTCACTGGTCGCTGGTCACTGCCCCTCTGCTCCCTTTCAGGTACAGTCCACAAGTAAATCGTTCTGCCGTCTACTTGCTCGACTCTTTCAGGTTTCCAATCGCCCATGCCGTAGTTGTGAGAAACAATGCGAGTACCTGGTTTGAGTTCTTGCAACAGCTTGGGACGCAGTTTGATGTTGTTCTCTGTCAGTAGATAGAGCGTCACTACTGTTGCTTCGCTCATGTCGGTTTTGAATAAGTCTGAGTTGCGAAACTGGACGCGATCGCTCACTCCTGCTGCTTTGGCATTCTGATTCGCCTGTGCAACAAGTTCTGGATCGATCTCTATACCAACTCCTCGCGCTCCATATCTTTGGGCAGCCGTCACCGGAATTCGCCCATCACCGCTACCCAGGTCGTAAATTATGTCATCCTTGCCCACATTTGCTATTTTCAGCATTGCATCTACAACAGGTTGAGGTGTTGGAACGTAGGGAATACTGGACTGATATTCCTGGGGTGAAGTTGTCGGAGCTGTTGCTGGAGATTGAGTTGTCGAAGTCGGTGTTTGTGCCTCAGCTTTTAGTTCGGGTGGCGTGCATCCAGCTATGCCCAAGCTGACAACGCTTGTACTTGCAACTATTCCTAGTAGCATTTTTTGTAATTGCACGAGCCGCACTCCTTTCACTTGTGTTTGTAAAAAATCAACTATCGCTAATTGCTAATTGCTTTGATGCCATTGCCACAACGGGATACCGAGTCCTACCACCAAAATGCTCGCGATCGCCCCTATGCCCGTGTACGCCAAACTGGAATAAAACAGATAGGCACAGACTACACAAAAAAGTAGGGGTGTCAAAGGATAAAGCGGGACTTGAAATGGACGCTGAACGTCGGGTTCTCGCATCCGCAGTACCAACAGCGAAATTCCAGTTAAGAGAAAAAAGAACCAAAATACGGGAGCGGTAAAGTCTACCATCGTTTCAAAGCCTCTACGAGTCAGCGTGCCTAGTACCACTAACGCTATGGAGATCGCTCCCTGTACAAGCATTGCACCAGTAGGAGAACTACGTGACCCAGACAATTTAAGAAAACTCAGTCGGGGAAAATCTTGCCCCAAAGCATAGTTGGAGCGTGCGCCAGTGAAAATTGTGGCGTTGAGCGAACCCAAACTGGCAATGACTATGAGCAGACTAATAATTATTGCACCGCGATCGCCCAAGGCTTGCTGCATCAAATCTGCTGCTACTGCTTGAGACTGTCCCATTGCCTCTAATCCCAACCCTTTAAGGTAAGCTAAGTTGACTAGAAAATAAATAACTGTAATGATGCCGATACTCCAGAGCAACGACCGGACAATATTGCGTTGTCTATTCTGAATCTCGGCTGAGATGTAAGCTGCTTCGTTCCAACCGCCGTAGGATAGCAAAACAAATAGCATTGCCAATCCCCAGCCTCCAGAGTTGGTTGATTCTGTAGCGGGAATTGAAGTAGGGGTAGCAAAGGCGATGCCGATAATGACTATGAGTAACAATCCCAGCACCGTAGCAACCGTAAGTAAGTTTTGCGTCCGCTTGCCCTGTTGCAGACCAAAAATATTGAGAGTCGTGAACAGAGCGATTGCACCTGCTGCATAAACTGAGGCAGAAAACGTACCCAAACCTAAGATTCTAGAGGCATAGTCGCCAAAAACAAATGCCAAAAGCGCAATTGAACCAGTTTGAACAACTGTCATCCTCGCCCAGGCAAACAAAAAAGCTACTCTCTGCCCGAAGCTGCGCTTGAGGTAATAGTAGTTCCCTCCCACATGAGGATATGCCGTTGCCAGCTCTGCATAACACAATGCTCCGACCAGAGATATCGCACCTCCTACCAGCCAAGTTAGCATCAGTGCTGCATTACTACTGACATTAGCAGCAACTAGAGCAGGGGTTTCAAAAATCCCCGCGCCAATGACAATCCCTACAATCAGGGCAACTGCATCGACAAATGCCAGCGATGGTTTTGGAGAGGCGACTTTGGCGATCGCAGCTTGACTGTGTTGTTTGCGTCTCATGCTAGGTAGTGGACTGGTGCGGAAGTATCTTCTGTTCGTGCTTTGTCAGGATTGTTTTGAGAGTGGAAATTTTTCGGCACGCGATCGGGTATGACCCAGTAGTAAATGGTTCTGCCACCCACTCGTTCAACTCTTTGAGGTTTCCAATCACCCATACCGAAAGCGTGGGAGACAATCCGAGTTCCTGGCTGGAGTTCTCTGAGCAATTTCGAGCGCAGCTTGAGATTGACAGCAGGTAAAAGGTAGAGAGTGACTACCGTGGCATTGCTCAAATCTGCTTTAAACAAATCTTGTTGACGAAACTCTACCAAGTTAGTAACTCTAGCCTCTCTTGCGTGGGTATTTGCTTCTTGGATGCGCCTGGGATTAATATCTATACCCACACCCCTAGCACCATACTTTTGTGCTGCGGTAATGACCAACCGTCCATCACCACTACCGAGGTCATAAACTACATCGTTGCGGTTGACTTTGGCAATTTCTAGCATTCGCTCTACCACAGGCTGAGGTGTCGGTACGTAGGGAACGTCAAGTTGCCGTTGTAAAATCCGCACGCCAGGAGTAGATTCTGTTTGGTTGTCCGTGCCAAACTGACGCTGTTGAGTGCAGCCGACAAATACTAAGCTACTAATACAGATTACGAGTAACTGTAGCATCCGTCGTTGCTGCATAGTCAGTATATTTCCCTCCATCCAATCGAGCTAGTTTTACAACAACACAAATTTACAGTTTTGCTAGTGGGGCAGGTGCTGGCGGGCGAGTCTTTGCAGAAAACGCTTTTTGAGCTTAATTTCTCTCCACCAGCGAGGAGCGGCATTAACAATCTGCTTCTAGTTTTCAAACCAAAAATGATGACAATATGACAACTCGACAGTTCTTACAATCCTTCAAAGTTGTAACCAACACCGATCGTCAGTCCTACACTAGTACTGTCAAAGAAGCCGACATTCACACCAGCATTGGCTGTCAGTCGATCGCCTAGAGGTACGTCAGCACCAGCAGTAAGCATTGGTCCTACATCGCTGTTGTCTCCTGTGGCGATCGCTAAACCTCCTCCTACGTAGGGTGCAAAACTAGATATTGCTTCTGTCGCTGCTCCTGTAGGTTGCACGGTAAAGTCATAAGTAATTGGAATCAGAAAGGTAGTGTTGTCCCCAAATACCACAGCAGGACGGACAGAGACAGCTTCCGTGAATCCGATTTTGCTGATAACTGTGAAGTTGCCGATACCCAAAGCCGTGTCGCCACCGCCTAGACCGATGTTGCCGCCAACTCCAACATAGCTGGAACCACCACGAGTAGCTCTACCTGGTTCAATTGCACCTGGTGTGGTTTGAGTTGGTGTAGTTTCGGGTGTAGTTGCAGGTGGTTCTGTAGTGGGGGTAGTTGGTTGAGTGCTGGGGTATGTAGGGTCAACTTGAGCCACTGTTGAATTTGCCGAGTCATTTCTGAGTGCAGCAGCCGAAGTTGAAACTTTCGTGTCTTGAGTAGGATTGGAATTAGCAGTCTGAGCTTGGGCTGACAATCCGCCTGCTAACACAGCTACGGTAGCGATGCCGACCGCAACAAAAATCTGCTGAATAGGTTTTGCGTTCACGAGCGTTCCCTCAAATGTTTCTAAAAGTAGTTAATAGCGCCATAAACTATGGCAAATGGTCAAAAATTAACTGATTTTTGTTTAGCTATCTTTTGTTCAGCTTTCTTTAGCATTACAATCAAAAATGATGAGAAAATGACAGCATAAAGATAAAAATTTATTTTTTTTAGAGTGTTTAATGAACCACGAACCGAGAGGTGTTGAGCTATAATCTGACTTCTGAGTTCTGACTCTTCTTTACTAGAAAAAAAGTTCTAACCCAGGATAGATATTTTTATGCGAGTGAGGATAATTCGTGTTTAATCCTCACATAGATTTAATGCCTAACCTTCTCAGTCAAACCTACAATTGCAGAACTACCCTTGCTACCCAAAGATAGATTGAAACACCTAAAACATCAACTACGGATGTAATAAATGGCGCTGACATCAAAGCTGGATCTAAACTCAGCTTGCTAAACAAAAAAGGGAGGGCAGAACCGGAAACGGAGGCTAACAAAGTAATCGCCAGCAAACTAACTCCAACCGCGATCGCCACTTCCCAACTATTTTCTAAAAAGTAAGCCCATACAACCACCGCTAGTCCTAGCATTACCCCCAGCAGCAGCCCAACCAAACTTTCTCTGGTAATTACACTCAGAGCTTTTTTGACGCTAACTTCACGCAGATTCAAACCGCGAATCACGACTGTTGAAGACTGCGCTCCGACATTACCACCCGCATCAATCAATAAGGGAATGAATGCAGCTAAAGCAACTACTCGTTCGATAATTTCTTCTTGGTTAGCAATAACGGCACTAGTAGCTGTATTAGCAAACAAGAGAATAAACAACCACTTCACCCGCATTCGAGCAATTTGAAATAAGTTGGTTGTTTGGAAATATTTATCGCCTCCAGACTCGACACCGCCTAGTGCATAAATATCCTCTGTGGTTTCCTGCTCGATAACATCGAGGACATCATCAACAGTGATAATGCCAACTAGACGCTGCTCTGTATCTACTACAGGCAGTGCCCCAAAGTCATAATCCTGAACGATCCTGGCTACTTCTTCTCGATCGGTATCTGTGCGGACAATAACTACCTCCCGTTTCATCACATCAGCCACAGTTTGCTCTGAGCCAGCAGTTAATAAAGCGCGTAAGGTCAGGACACCAGTAAGGTGACGAAACTCATCGGTAACATACAGATAGTAAATGGTTTCAGTCACGTCTGCCAAACGGCGAACCCGTTCTAAGGCTTGGGCAACTGTCAAACTTTCCTTGAGTGCAATATACTCTGGGGTCATAATCCGCCCAGCAGTATCAGGTTTGTAACCTAGAAGTAGGGTAGTAGCTTGGCGTTCGGTAGGGCTGAGTTGATTCAGTAAACGCCGGACAACCTTAGCAGGTAATTCGTCAAACAGTCGCGCTCGATCGTCGGGGGACATCTTATCCACAATATCGAGGACATCTTGCTGCTTAAATTCTTCAATCAGAGCTTGCTGTACGTTGGAATCGAGATACTCGTAAACTTCGATCGCTTCATCTTTAGACAACAAGCGAAAAGCGATCGCCTGTTTTACAGCTGGTAATTCTGTAATGACAGCGGCAATATCTACAGGCTGTACGGGTACGAGTAAAGCTTTAGCTCCCCGCAAGTCTTCTTGTTCTAGCAGTACCAGCAATTGCGATCGCACTATCTCCTGTAGTTCTTGTCGCGATATATTCGCTGGTAGAGAAGGAGAGTTTTGATTTTGCATCTAGGCAACTCCCTGGCTGTAGTAAGCGATCGAAATGAATCGGAAATGTCTTCAGCGATGAGTCAGGAATAATACTTGCAACTGGCGATTCAACTTGAGGTAGATCGGCAACTTCATCTCACGTTTGTGACTAATTGACCTAACACAGTAGCAACTAGTGTCAGTACGATCGAACCTAACAAGGCAGGTAGAAAGCCAGTTACAACAAAACCAGGGGTAATAAAACCTACCAGCCACAACATCAGGGCATTAATAACAAAAAGAAATAGACCAAACGTTAACAGCGTGAATGGTAAAGTCAAAATTATCAGAATTGGGCGCACGAGCGCATTAACTAGTCCTAAAATTGCCGCAGCAATTAATGCTGTGGTAAAACTATTCACCGTAAAACCAGGGACGACATAGGCTGTAATCAAAAGTGAGATAGCAGCGGCTATCCAAGTGAGTAGAAAGTACAGCATAAATCTTCGGGTGAGTAATAGCAACAAATAACTCATGCGAACTCAAGTGCGATCGCCGAAGTTATTATCTATAATCTTGACTAAAAATGTGATGAGAAAGTGACAGATATCAGTGACCAGTTATCAGTGACCAGTGACCAGTTACCAATATCTACTTTTGACAAATGACAAATGACGAATGACCAATAACAGCCATATTGTCATTTTCTAGTCACATTCAAAGTTCAAATTAGGAAATAAGCAGAATCAAACTTGTCACAATTCTGTCAAACTGAAACACCCGTGGTTCCCCTGCGAGATAATAATCCCACAACAATTACCCCGTATGTCAATTATGGGTTAATTGCTGCAAATATCGCCGTTTTTATTTATCAGTTGAGTCTGAATAGGCAAGAGTTACAAGAGTTCTTCCGCTCTGCGGCAGTCGTGCCTTGCCAAATCTCCAACACTTGTCCTCAAATCTCCGCGCAACCCATACCAGAATGGTTGACACTGTTTACATCCCAATTTTTGCACGGCGGTTTTTTACATATAGCCGGAAATATGTTATTTCTGTGGGTGTTTGGTAACAATATTGAAGACCGATTGGGTCATATCAAATTTTTATTTTTCTATCTAACTTGTGGCGCTTTGGCAGCATTGGCTCAGTGGTTTTTTTCTCAAAATTCTCCGATTCCTGCTCTGGGTGCTAGTGGCGCGATCGCTGGCGTTCTGGGTGCGTACATACTCCGCTTCCCCCGCGCCCAAGTTCTCACCTTAGTTCCCTTGGGCTTTTTCATCACGACGATCCGCATCCCCGCTATGTTTTTTCTGGGGTTTTGGTTCGTTCAGCAAGCTTTCTACGGCATTGCTAGCCTCCAAGCTCCCAGTTCTGTAGGCGGTGGTGTAGCTTACTGGGCGCACGCTGGGGGTTTCGTTTTCGGGGCAATTCTCGCCCCCCTGTTGGGCTTGTACAAGCGGGACTAGGTTTAGGTGGTTATTTTAGCTGCTCTATCCTACCTTGGATTAATTAACCAGTTGGCAGTTTGAGTTCTAAAGTAAGCAAGTACTAGAGGTGCGAGGAAAGTGCATCTATTCTTGTTTGCATTGTCTCTAGATAAATTTCAAGTGCTTGGAGGTATGATTTTTTTGCTTCTGCTTGCGCTTGTGTGGCTTGCTGAGATAGATCTTCCGAACAAAAATTTTCCAACTGTGCTAACTGAATATACATTAATAACTTATCCGCTTGCTTCTGGATGAACTCGCTATAACCTTCAATAATACGACCGTTCTTTTGTAACGACAAATCATCATATTTCTGTAAGATTTTACCGCACGACTCTACTAATAGCGCACATCGACGTGTGAGGTCTAAGTTTTTTAGCATTACATGTAATTCATGTTGTAGAAAGTCTTGCATAAAATAATTCCTATATTGACTATTCAAATAAAGAAGAATGTTTGAGCGGCAAGATATGCTGGATATGATTTAAAAGTGCATCGAAATTAATTGGCTTTAGAATAAAACCAAGCGCCCCAGCACCGAATGCTTCAATTGGCTCCACGCAGTCATAGCCTGTAACTAATAAAATTGGAATAAAGGGTAAGTTGACATTTTGGTGGATATGTCGAGTCACCTCCAAGCCATCCATTTCTGGCATCATCACATCCAATAACACTAAGTGCGGTCGAAAAGTTTCGATTAAGCTAAGGGCTGCGCGACCGCTATCAGCAGTTTCCACTTGATAGCCTTCTTCCTCTAAAAAAGATTGCAGCAGTAAACAGTTGTCGGCAATGTCGTCAACTACTAAAACTCTGTGAATTTGAGGTGTTGGGTTATCGGGTTTATACACGATCGACTCACTCAAAAATTAATCAGGTTCGGATTTTTGGGTCAGCA
Organism: Chroococcidiopsis cubana SAG 39.79; assembly: GCF_003991895.1. Lineage (NCBI taxonomy): Bacteria > Bacillati > Cyanobacteriota > Cyanophyceae > Chroococcidiopsidales > Chroococcidiopsidaceae > Chroococcidiopsis > Chroococcidiopsis cubana. The sequence continues at coordinate 15,566 of NZ_RSCK01000080.1, read as the reverse complement.
CGGTGCGTTGTTTGCAGCTCGTGTACACATCATACTAGTCTCTCTATACAAAAATTAGAAGTTTTCTTCAAAATTGCTTCATTTTTATAGATTGTAACTAAAAGGCATATTTTTTGTGTTAAAAAACTATCTATGGTAGTATATTCGACTCAACAAGAGGAAAATTAAAATCTTTTAGCTGCAAGGTAACTTTATTTGCTGAGAAATTTGAGGTTGTACGAGGTAGTTAATCGCCAAACCTGCAATTTCTTTCTCGATCTGAAGTGGTAGTTACTCTTTACTCGAAGCAAGGGTGCTGATGAAAATTTTGCTAGTAGAAGACGATCGCTATACGGTAGCAAAAATCATAGAAATACTTGCACAACACCAGTATGTAGTCGAAGTGGCTGCTGATAGCGAAAAGGCAATTCAACTGATGCAGTCTTACGAATATGACCTGCTGATCGCCGATGTGGTTCTGCCTGGATTAGATGGGATCAGTCTGTGTTGCTACCTGCGGGAACAGAACTATCAATTGCCGATTTTGCTGTTATCTGTGAAAGCTAGTGTCAGCGATCGCGTCTTTGGATTGAATGCAGGCGCGGACGATTACTTAGTCAAACCCTTCGACTCAGCAGAGTTAGTTGCTCGCGTGGGCGCTTTGCTGCGGCGACGAGAACAATTTGTTTCTCCTGCACTGACTTGGGGAGCTTTGCGACTGTTTCCCAATACCCGCAGAGTCACTTGGCAAGGAAAGCCGCTGAATTTAACCGCAAAAGAATTTAGATTACTACAGCTTTTTTTAGAAAATCCACAACGGATCTTCAGTAAAGACGTAATTTTAGATCGGCTGTGGACGGCGACGGAGTCTGCCAAAGCAGGGACGGTTGCAGCACACATGAAGGGACTGCGGCAGAAGTTGAAAGCAGCTGGTGTCAAAGTAGAGATAATTGAGACGATCTATGGCGTAGGCTACCAGTTGGGATCTCCACTCGATCTAGAGCAATCCGTACAAGGCTCGCCTGTATTGCCAATCAAAATCGAACCAAGTCCAGCGCAGCTGGAAGTTATGGCTGTCGCGGCTGAGGTTTTGCAGGAAATTAGAGCCAGCCTCAATGAGGAGACAGCATTGTTCGAGCAAGTCATTGCCCAATTATCTGCCGGAACGCTGGAACGAGAACTGCGGCGACAAGCTGAAAGACATGCTCATCAATTAGCTGGCTCGTTAGGCTCTCTAGGTTTATCGCAAGGATTTGAAGCGGCACAGCAGATCGAGCTATTACTGCAAGGTGAAATGGCGTTGCGGCAGACAGCAACACGACAATTACAGTATTTTGTAGAGTTACTCAAGCAAGCTTTGGTCGCAATCCCTATGCCAATTGCCCCAACTTCACCAAGAATTGCTTCGGCGCGACTGCTGGTAATAGATGACGATCGCATTCTCGTCAACCAACTACGACTAGCGGCAGTCGCGGCTGGATTCAATCTAGAAATAGCAACGACTTTGGCAGATGGTAGAAGGGCGATCGCCCAAAACCCGCCCGATGCCATTTTGTTAGATTTAAGCTTTAATGAAGATACTGAGGATGGACTCAAGCTTTTAGCAGAACTGGACGAGCAAAACTCTTCCATTCCCGTGTTAGCATTTACCGTGCGCGATAGTTTGACTGACCGGATTACAGTTACTCGTTTAGGCGGACGCGCTTTTCTACACAAACCCATTTCCATCAGTGAGGTTTTCAACGCGATCGCTCAGGTCATCGATCCCCCTCCCATTCCAGAAGCTAAAATCCTGGTTGTCGATGACGATCCCCAAATTCTAGCAACTTTCGTCGAGCTACTACCTGCTTGGGGGTTGCAAGTGACAACTCTAGCCCAACCGCAACGCTTTTGGGAACTACTGAGAACCGCAGTGCCAGATCTGCTAGTTTTAGATATATCTATGCCACAGTTTAGCGGAATTGAACTTTGTCAAGTAGTACGCCATGACCCGCGATGGGAAAATCTACCAATTCTAATGCTATTAGAGCGAGAAAATGCCGATTTAATTCACCAGATATTTATGGCTGGTGCAGATGACTATATCTGCAAACCGATTGTCGCACCCGAACTGATAACTCGGCTCTTGAATCGTCTAGAAGGCATCCGCTTGCGGCAACAGCCCAGAAGTTGAGTCAACTCCCCACTCCCTATGAAACTGTCTGTCCTCAGCAAGATTTCCATCGGCTTTGTGGCGCTATTAACAACAGCCAGCATTACTGGGGCGATCTTGGTACAAATTCCGCTGAGGCAGAACGTAGCAAGCCGTTGGCTGCAACATACTCATGAGGTGCTGTTGGAACTGGAAACGGTACTCGCAAACATGGCGGATGCCGAAACAGGACAACGGGGCTACTTACTCACGGGAGATCGACGTTATTTAGAACCTTATGACGCGGCGATCGCTCAAATTGACGCACAACTCCAGCAACTTAAAGTATCGATCGCAGATAACCCAGAGCAACAGCGTCGGTACGAATTGCTCGAACGACAGATCGAGGCAAAACTAGGTTTGATGGCGAAAACTATTGCCTTGCGAAGCAATGAAGGGTTTGAGCCAGCAGTGCAGGTTATCTTTTCCGGTCAGGGCAAACAGCAAATGGATGCTATTCGTGCTTTGATTAACGAGATGGAGCAAGAAGAGAATCGATTATTAGAGCGTCGGATTAGAGATTACAGAGCGATCTCCCAACTGACAACGCAAGCATTTTTAATTCTTTTGTTCCTAAGTTTAGCACTCATTTGTGTCGTTTACTATTTAGTCAATAGCGATATCACCTCCCGCAAGCGAGCGGAGATCGAAAATCTGCGACTTTTACAGCAGGTGCAGACAGAACGGGGATTGCTGGAAACAGTGTTGCGGCAAATGCCTGCGGGAGTGATTATTGCCGAAGCTCCTTCCGGTAAGCTGATCTTGGGAAATCAACAAGTAGAGCAGATCTGGCGACATTCTTTCCTGGTTGCCGATAACGTCGAGCAGTATTGCGAATATAAGGGGTTTCACCAGGACGGGCGACCCTACAACCCGCAAGAGTGGCCCCTAGCTCGATCGATCCTGAGTGGGGAAGTCGTCATCGAAGAAGAAATCGATTTTTTGGCTGGGGATGGTACGCGGGGGACAATGCTTGTTAGCTCTGCACCCATCCGTAATGCAGCAGGTAACGTAACCGCAGGCGTAGTAACTTTTCATGATATCAGCGATCGCCAGCTAGCTGAGAAAGAACTGCGCCGCCGCGAAGCTGAGGTGCGTTTTCTCAACGAAGCTTTACCCCTAGGCATTTTTAAATTAGATTCTCAAGGAAACTGCACCTACACCAATTCTCGCGCTCAGGAAATTTGTGGCTTTACGGTTGAGGAAGCATTGGAAACTGGCTGGCGACGGTTTATCCATCCTGATGATACAAGGCAGCTTTGGTCGCAATGGTTGCCAGCAGTGGCAGCGCATCAAGAATTCTGTGGGGAAGTGCGTTATTTGCATCGGGATGGAACAGTCCGATTTGGTCGAGTTAAGGTAGCGCCGCTCTTTTCCCGTAGTGAGGCGATCGGTTATGTTGGCACGATCGAAGATATCACCGAAATTCGTGCCATAGAAAAAATGAAAAGCGAGTTTATCTCTGTTGTCAGCCACGAATTACGCACGCCTTTAGCTTCAATTCGCGGTGCTGTCGGGTTACTTTCTGCCGGACTACTGCTCAACGAGCCAGAAACAGCCCAAGAAATGTTAGAAATTGCCTCGCTTGATACAGAACGCTTGATACGTTTGGTGAATGACATTCTCGACTTAGAGCGGCTAGAATCCAACAAACTGACTTTAGTTAAACGGTGGTGCGATGCTGCTGCAACTATGCGCCAAGCTGTCGAAAGCCTCCAACCTGTTGCAGAAGAGAACGAAATTACACTGTCCTTGTCACCGCTATCGATGCGAATTTACATCGATCCCGACCGGATAATTCAAATTCTAGTTAATTTATTAAGCAACGCGATCGAGTTCTCGCCCCCAGGTGCAACGGTTTGGTTGAGTGCAGAACTGGGAAGTGGGGAGTGGGGAGTGGGGAGTGGGGACAAGGGAGATGGGGAGACTGGGGGAGTTGGGGGAGAAAACACAACCACCAATTACCAATTACCAATTACCAATTACCAATCACCAACTCCCGAACTTTTATTTACTGTCAAAGATACTGGACGCGGTATTCCTGCCGATAAATTAGAAACTATCTTTGAACGGTTTGAGCAGGTTGATGCATCAGACTCTCGACAAAGAGGCGGGACAGGTTTGGGTCTAGCCATTTGTCGCACGATCGCGCAACTACACGGCGGGCAGATCTGGGCTGAAAGCGTTTTAGGACAGGGCAGCACATTCTACTTTACAATCCCACTGGTTCAAGAGTAAGGGCGGTCGCGATTTCGCTGTAGCAAAAAGTGCCTATTAGAACTTGCTGTATTTAGTCCGCGCGACAGAGAAAAACGGGCGATCGATACTATTAATCTTGAGAACAAATTAATTGTGATAGCAATTCTCGATTGTGTGGATGACATTTGTAGGGGCGCTTTCTCTGTGCGCCCCTACCAGGCGTATATTTCACCCAATTGAAAACCGCTGTGAGAACAATTTGTCATCTCCAGCAAGTAAAGATCCCCAACCACCCACTACCTCCCCACTCCCCACTCCCTATTCAAATGCCATCCAAACGCATTCTTCTAATTGACGATGAACAACGCCTTTCTAGAGTGATTGAGACGTGTTTGAGAAAACTAGGAGGTTGGACAGTATTAACGGCACAATCGGGCAGCGAGGGTTTGCAAAAGGCACAGACCCAACAGCCCGATGCCATTTTGTTAGATGTAATGATGCCCGATCTAGATGGAATTGCTTTGTTTCGGGAGCTACAAGAGAATCCAGCCACTCAAGCGATTCCTGTAATTTTGCTAACTGCCAAAGTACAGCCTGTTGACCGTGAAAGCTACGCTCGCTTGGGTGTTGTTGGAACGATCGCTAAACCTTTCGATCCATTACAGCTAGCAAATCAGATTGCTGAGACTCTGGGTTGGCAAATTTAGCTTCATCGAATATGACAAGAAAACGATCGCATCTAAGCGAGCGGGAGTTGAATTTGAAAAGTAGAACCTTGTTCGCAGACACTTTTGATTAATATAACCGCCGTGAGCGCGAACGATCTGCTGGGCGATCGCTAAACCCAATCCAAAACCGCCAGTTTTGCGCGATCGCTTGGGATCGACACGACAAAAGCGATCGAAGATATAGGGTAAATCTGATTCGGGAATGCCGATGTCCCTATCCTCAACTGCGATCGCGGCTCGATCGAAACGAGTAAACAGTCGCAATTGCACGCTACCGCCCACTGGGGTGTACTTAAAGGCGTTACTCAGCAGATTCATCACTGCCTGAGGTGAAACGTTGGAGTTGTTCGTAACTTTCTCGAATCGGTTGCATTGCTGCTCCTGCCAAAAACCAACCTGCATCTTCCAGCTCATCTAAAGCGGCATATCCTCCACTAGTCAGATTCTCAAACCTACCCTCTAGGGAAATACTGATACAAGCAGTACCCGTTCAATCGTTACAACACCCACCAAATTGACTCGTGACTTCACCTAGCTGAGCCGAATCGTACCTATGTTTCACTGGTTGCTCAAACTTCCTAGTTTCAGGTTAGGATTTCTGCTACCGCTACCGCTACTCCTAATGGCTTTTGGGCTGTTTGGCGAACAACTCACAAACAATGTGCTAAGCCTTTCCTTTGTGGGGTTAGATAAGCTACAAGCTGAGAATTCTCATTTACAAGTACAGCTACCAATTAAGGCAACAGTAATCAAAGCCGAAATCGAGAAAGAATTAGAGTTGACTGAAGTTGAGATTGAAACTACCAAATCCCCACTCAAGAAATTGATATTTGCATTTCCCACTGTAGACTCAAACGCGCTTCAAACTATACTCGCTCGTGAACTGGGCTTCTCCTCTCAAGCCGGATTGCAATCTGGCACGCAAATTCAGGGACAACTTAAATTCAGCGTGCAAGGAATTTTAGCTCAGATTGACAAAAAACAGGGAGCAACTAAAATCGAAATCAAAACTATTGATGCCGCTCTTAAACAATTAGAATTGGAGTTTCCAACTACAGATATCGAGCGGTTAAAAGCTACTCTAGCTCAAGAACTAAAACTATCTCGTCAAGAAATACGAATGTTAGTCAGCTATCGAATCGTTGAATAGGAGCCAGGAGCCGTGATGCCAGTCGTCAGGAGAAATACTCTCGGTGAGATTCAAACTCCTCTTCATATTTGTCAGCGGGCGGTGCGTGAATGCGATTCACGCATTAAGCCGCGTAGCACCAAACTCATTGATTTGGCTCAGTTCTTGTACCCCTCAAGTCAATCGCCGTGTCGTACAGTAGCCATTCTGACTCCCGACTTCTGACTCCTGACTCCTCTTTAGTATCTGCTACTAGGGAAAATATTTAAATCCACGACTTCGCCAAATACTAATCCCGTTCCTAGGAACAGTTTGCAAATAAAAGTCTCGCCAAGGTATGTAACTTAAATTGAAACAGACCAAGATTAAATTGATTAAACCAATAATGGCTATAGCTTTTTCTAGCCAGCACCAGCGGCGACCAGAACGATTGTTTGTAATTATTTGGCGAACATAGCAAAGCAGAATGAGTTTTCACTTAACTATTGCTATACATATTGTTAATAGCAATCCATTTTTCTACACTGTTTATCTCCGAGTTAGTTCCCTGTTCTGAACCAGGACGATATTGCAACCAAGCAAACATGGCTGCACTAACAACCAGAATAAAGGCAATTCCAGTAACTAGCTGAAGCATGATACTGTAACGCATGACAAAAGTGGTAATTGGTAATTAGTAATTAGTAATTGGTAGTTGTAGTTACTACCGGTTTGACTTTTAACTTTTACGCGGCTAATATTGGCGAAGACGCTTCGCCAATCGCCCGCTTAACTTTTGACTTTTTCAAACAAGATTGTAATGTTCCATATGAACGTGAGTTACGGGTACATCTAGATCGTGCAGCGCTTGCTCGACTTGATCCATCATTTTTGGTGCAGCACAAATAAAATAATTGCGCGTAGCTGGACGTTTAGGAATGTAGCGTTTTAATAGCTCTTTATCTACATATCCCGATTCTCCCGACCAATTATCTGGCGGTTCTCTTAGAACGTGGATGACTGTTAGATCTAATCTGTCTTTGAGTGCTTCAATTTCTTCGCGATAGGTAATATCCTCCCTAGTCTTGCTGGAATAGATTAAAGTTAACGGTCGTTCGTCATTGCGATCGGCTAGAGTCAGGAGTATGCTGTAAATTGGTGTAATGCCAATTCCACCAGCAATGAAGATAAACCCTGCTGTATTCTCGTAGCGATCGCTAGTAAAAACACCGTAGGGACCATCAAGAAAGGCTTTAGTGCCAGGTTTGACATCTTTGATTGTCTTGGTAAAATCTCCTAATGCCTTAATCCCAAATTCGATGCGATCGGGCTTTTCCGCACTCGAAGCAAAGGAAAACGGGTGTTCCCGCATCCGAAACGGTGAAATTTGCAAGGTAATCCAAGCAAATTGACCTGGTTGAAAACGCAATCCTTCATGTCCTCTAGGACGCAGTACCAAATTCCAAACGTCGCCTCTTTGGGGAGTGACTGTTTCTACCAAGTAAGGCTTTCTCAACATCATCCAAGGTTTCACCAAGCGGATATAAACCAACAGCCACAAGGCGACAAGAGCAATTCCACCCCAAAGAACTGCTTTCCAGAACAAGCTGAGATAGTAACTCACACCAAGAGCATGTGCTAGACCGAAACCAACTGCAAGAACTGCCATAATTCCATGCAGAATCCGCCAAGGCTCGTAAGGTATGTTGAGTTGCTTGCGCCAGATAGAAGTGACAATCAGCACGATCAAAGCCAGCGTTCCGATAACGGCAAATCTAGCTCGCCAGGGAGCCTGAAAAAAGTTAAGAAGTTGTAATGTCTCCGGCTGGTCGATAAACAAAATCACCGGATGCAGCAGAATAAAACCGAAAGCAACGATAGAAGTATAGCGATGAAATTGGAGGATCAGGTCAACTCCATAAGAAGCTTCCACACGGTTAATACGGGCAGTTAAGGCGAATTGCAGCACCATCATTGCTAACCCGATGAAACCGAGAGCGACAGAAAACTCAATCCAAAAAGTTCGCGTGTCACTGGGTGTGGGAGGGTAGAACAGCAGAATCAGTAGAGGTAAAACCATGAGTAACAGATATAGCCCAATCCATGAGACTCCGATCGTCAATGGATTTTTCATTAATAAGCTTCGCATTGGGATCTGACTCCTATTGCTGTTGTGATGAAGCTTGCCATCTGCGGTTTATTTCTTCCCAGTTAACAACATTCCACCAATTATTTAAATACTCCGCTCGACGGTTTTGGTATCTCAGGTAGTAAGCGTGTTCCCATACGTCATTACCCATAATTGGATACCGATCTTTCATAATGGGATTGTCTTGATTTGGCATACTCGTAATCTCCAGTTGTCCTTTAGCATTACGCACCAGCCAAACCCAACCGCTACCAAAGCGATCGCCTCCTGCTGCATTGAATTGTTCTCTAAACTTTTCAAAGCTACCGAAGGTTTTGTTAATTTCTTGAGCAATTTGTCCTGTGGGTTGTCCCCCTCCTTTGGGACTCATAATTTGCCAAAAAATTGTATGGTTGAGATGACCGCCGCCATTATTTTGTACAGTAGTGCGGATTGCTTCTGGTATGCCATCCAAATCGCGCAACATCGTTTCTACGCTTCTGTTACGTAGATCGGGATACTTTTTCAGGGCGCTATTCAGCTCTTCGACATAAGTTGCATGATGCTCGTCATGATGCAGCTTCATGGTTTTGGCATCAATGGCTTTTTCCAAAGCAATAGACCTCCTGCATGAATCAAAAAATCATGGATGTCATTCTGTTGGCGAAGCCTTCCCGAAGGGTACGCAACGCAGTGTAGTGAAGAATCTCCCAGATGTTTCGCTTCGCGTGTGGATGACAATTCAAGTATTCACGCAGGAGGTCTATTGTATTCGTATGGTAATGGTGGTAATTGTGCTGGATTGGCGCTCAGTTCTTCTTTGGGTGAAGCTACGGGACGGGACTGCTGGATTGCAGGCGATACTTGCGATATGGCTGTAGAAGTCTGCGCCTGTGCTAGCAGTAATGGTTGACCAATAGCTAACACGATTGTGAGTAAAAACCCAACGACAAACCATTTATTTACTTTGAGTAGAGAGCGAATTCTCATAAGCCTTGTTTAGAAATCGAGTAATCTTTATTTTGTGAAAACTTCAGTTTTATCGATTTTGAATTCTCTATTATCTTGCTCTAAATAATTGGTGGCACAATTGCCATGAGGATAGAGTTAATAACTGCTAGAGCCAGCGAACCCATTGTAGAACTCCAAAAGCCGTAACGTAAGCGAAACCCTGGCACTATAGCCGCAGCTAATTCAAAAATAATGGAATTTACAACAAACAAGAATAACCCTAATGTAATCAGAATAAATGGCAAAGCAAGAATGGTTAGCACGGGCAGTAAAATAGCATTCAGAATGCCAAATACAGCGGCAGCTATTGCTGCTTTACCAAGGTTATCAATCTCAATCCCCAAAAAAGGTAATCGAGCGATAATTAAAAAACTAATAGTCGTGACTAACCAACTGAGAATGAGGCTTATCATAAATAATACTCTCAATCTTGTTTATATGTTTTTAAATAAAAGAGTAGCAAATAAAAGAGCGATCTGAGTTCAAAAAATTCAATTTTTAATTACTAAATATCTAACAATCCTATACTAAGTGCGAATCATCGTCCACTCATCTTTTCATCATATTTTTCCATTTTAAGTTGTGTTGACGGAAGATACAGTTATGAAAAAATATTTTCATAGATATTCAGTCAGCTTATAGTTGATGTTGTTAAAAAATAACGAACGGCTAATTATTAATTGAACGATTGGTGATTTTCAATTATCTATAGCCGCTGTCATACAACTAAGTGCAAATTGCCGCCAGCCACTTAATTACAGCGTTAAAACTGTAACAGCTACTATTAGTGTGTAGCTAAATTGTGATGAGAAAATGACAGAAAAGAATAGTGAGCAAAAAACGCTGGTTAGAAGCGAGATGATTTAACATCGATAGAAGAGTCAATTCTATCTTTGGGATGATAATTTTGCTAATGTTCTAAATATTTGTTAGATTGGATTTAGTGAATATCGCCAGCCCTAACTATTTTTGATAACGAATTTTAGAGCTGTGTCGCTAATGGATGCGATCGCAGTCATTCAGGGCTGGAGAAAACTATATGTATTCAGAAGATGTATTTAAGCATCAAAGGTTAGCAGCAGCAGAAACTCACTTCAAGTCGATAGTTGTTAGTGAAGTAGAGTCAGAGGGAGTCAAAACTGAGAAAGTTGAGAACAAACCTATAGTTACTAACCTATCTTTGGGTATTGTACTTCTGATCTGTATTATTTGTTTCATTATGCTGTCTAAGTCATGGGCAGCTACGCAGGAAGATCTGGAAGATATTATCGAGACTGCTAGTTTTTCTCAGTCTCCTTGTAGGAAATGTCTTTTCTTTTCTAACAATCTTTATCTCAAGTGTGCAGTACACCCAACAATCGTGCTAACAAAAGAGGCAAGAAACTGTCGTGACTACAATCCTAAAAGTATGTTTTTATAAAAAATTTTCTAGATATTGAAAACAAATCGCATTATTAATAGCATTAAACCTACTCTGTTTGAGTATTCCTACTCAAATTAACTTTGAAATCAAAAAACTTAAAGAAAAAATTGATGAGTAATTGATAAGTAAAATTTAGCTTTCATTTACAATTACCCATCAAGACTAACAACTAAGTGCAATTTGCTGCTAGCTAGCTTTGTTACAATTGTGCGTAATTGTAACTAGTTATTAGTGTGACGGCAAAATATGATGAGAAAATGACAGATTTATGATTCCTGTTTTACTGCTGATGAGTTGCCTGCTTGTTACCCGTGTAGGAGACGCGATAAATTACACCATTCGTATCATCAGTAAATAGTAGAGAACCATCTGGAGCTGTAGCAATGCCAACTGGTCTACCAAACTGTGTCGATTTCTTGTCATTGAGAAATCCAGTAATAAAGTCTTCAAAAGCCACTGGTTTGCCATTCTCGTAACGCAATCGCACGACTTTATATCCTACAGGAGGATTGCGATTCCACGAACCGCGCATGGTGACAAAGGCATCATTGCGATATTCGGCGGGAAACTGTGAAGCTGTATAAAATACCATCGCTAAAGGCGCACTATGAGCAGTGTAAGTTAGAACGGGCGGTTCGGTCTTGGCACAAAATTCTTTCTTGGTCGTACCTTCGGGATCTGCTGATAAATATACATCTGGTTGGCGATCGCCCCAACAGAAGGGCCAGCCATAATGTTGTCCGGCTTGAATTAAGTTCAGTTCCTCTGGCGGTTGGTCGTTACCGCGCCAATCAGTACCGTGATCTAGACCCCAAAACTCCCCTGTTTGTGGATGCCAGCCAAAGGGAATCGTATTTCGCAATCCCCGTGCAAAAATCGTCCGCTTGCTACCATCTGGTTGCACTCGCAGCATCGTCGCGTGTTCTTCGTTAGACTCGTCACAGGCATTACAAGAACTACCAACTGAAACATAAAGCGCCCCATCAGGACCAAAGGCAAGAGTACGATTTGGGTGCTGTCCGCCATCGGGTAAGTCACCGATGAGTTGTTGCGGTTTGCTAATTTTTCCGCCTGGTCGTAAATCTGCTACATACAACTCTCGATCCGTAACAAAGTAGAGACGATTTTGGCGAATGGTAATGCCATTTGCGTAGGGAAAACCCGACGCAACAGTTTGCTGCGTGTCAGCGCGTCCGTCCTTATTGCTGTCTCGAAGTGCCAAAATGTCGCCCTCTTCGCGGCGAGTGACATAAATTGTGCCGTCAGGAGCAATTGCTAAATTGCGCGGATTACCAAGATCTTTAGCAAATACATTAATCTTAAATCCCGCTGGTAAGTTTAATTGCTTCAGTAGCGATTCGTCAAATTTTAACTGTTGAGGCGTTGCTAAGTAGCCTTCCATCCGCTCTATCTGTTGTTGCTGTGGCTGCTGAGAACTAGCAGGCAGAGCCATACCAATTAATAAAGTACAACCAAAAAATATCCACCCTAGATTCACATTTAGTTTCATCGTTTCTTAAGGTAAGCAGGCGCTCTGCTCTCTACTTTGGGATATATTTATCAGCCTGAAAGTCAATTGTGACTGAAAAATGACAAACATTTAGCAAGTGGCGATCGATAATATGTAATTGGCATTCCAAGAGTCGTTTCATCCATTTTTTTTGACGATCGCAATCTGATGAGGCATGAGAGCAAAAATCGGCAATTTGCAATAAATTGCATCGACCAGTATAGTTTTTTTAAATTTATATCTTCTGGTAGAGCGAAGCGATCGCCAAATAAAACTAATAGTAGAGATATCGTCCTCTATCTATCGTTATGCCTGTAGGTATAAGTTTTTAAATTTTAGAAAATTTTGTTTGAATAAATTTTGTAAGTCATCAATTGCTGGAGGAAAGTATATGTCTTCCGATGATTCTTTGAAAAACTTATTTTCAGAGAAAGCTAACGCAAGTCAGATTATTGTTAGCGAAGCGCAACCTAACAATATAAAAACAGAGGAGGTCACGGTTAATCATCCTTTCTCTGAAGTATCGATAGGGCTTATTTTTATCAGCGGTTTAATCTGTTTTTTAATGTATTCAAAAAGGTGGGCGGTTACTAGGGAAGATATAGAAGATATGTTTGAAGGTATGTCTTCTCAAATTCCTTGCAGAAAGTGTCGTTTTTTTTCTCACAATCCTTACCTAAAGTGTGCCGTGCAGCCTACAATTGCTATGACTAAAGAAGCAATTCACTGTGTAGAATTCAGATCTAAGAAGAAGTAATTGCTTTGAACCAAATAGAATCTTTTTGTTCGCTCGACGTAGATATTACTTTATGGCTCGACTTTCTGTAGAATTGCATCAGTTCTTTTTAGAAGCAGAACGCCCACCCCAGGTTACACTAGCGGAGCTGCTGCTTATAGCAGGGGAGAGAATATTTGGCTTTTTGTTCGTTTTGCTTTCCCTACCTTCTGCCTTGCCAGTTCCCGCACCTGGTTACTCTATCCCCTTTGGGTTGCTCATTTTCCTATTGGCGATTCAGCTAGCAATAGGATCTCAGCGTCCTTGGCTACCGCAATGGTTAGCCGATCGCCCGATTCAATTGGAGAAAATTCGAGCTATTCTAGATCGAGGTCTTCCCTGGTTAAGGCGGATTGAATCAATATCTCGTCCTCGCCTGACCTATGTTTGTACCAGCTTGGTAGGAAGAGTAGTAATTGGAATTGCGATCGCTTTGATGGCTGTCTCCATGATGATTCCCATTCCTGGCACAAACACCTTACCTGCAATTGGCATTTTTATCACCGGATTTGGTTTACTAGATGATGATGGTGCTATTAGTCTAGGTGGTTTAGTGGTTTGCTCGATCGCAGCCGTTCTCACTACGTCGATTTTAATTTCCCTATTTGTAGGTGGCTACAGTTTGTTTGAAATGTTCAAATCTGGGTTTAATACTCAGTAGATCAGGAGCAGATATGAATTACTGCTCCTGTTTGTTATCATCTAGATGATTTCGGTAGCACTGCTGGATCGTCATCAATTGACAACAAGAATTTAATTAGGTCGGTTTGGTCGCCAGTCGTGAAACCAGCAGCGCGATCGACCCAGTAGGCATGTCCTTCACCACTGACGTTCGATCGCTGCAAGTCAGAATTGTTGCGGTTAGCCGCTAGCATCGGTTCACGTAAATCGCGATCGAGTAATGCTCTTAAACTTGCTTCTGGATTGGGTAAAATACCCTGCATCAAAGTGCCTGTTACACCCAACTGCGAGCGATCGCTAATTTCATAGTTACCATCAGCATTTTGTTTAAAGGCTGCTGCGCCAGCTGCCACTCCACCATCATGCAAGTAAGGCGCACTCAGGTAAAGTCCAATTAAATTTTGAACTTTGTAACCACCAGTCGGATCGCTTTGAGCATAGGCAAGTTCGATGTCTTCCTGGGGTGTGATATCCGTTGGTACTGGTAGCACTGGCGGATCGGGTGGTAGAGGTACGGGTACGTTTGGTGGATAAGTGTCGGGTGGTACGAACAACTTAGTCGCAAAACCAGATGAAGCTGGTCCCCGTGCTGGTTGCGTCTTGACTTCCTTTTGGGCAATCACTCTGTGATTGGTGAAGTACCTACCACTATGACATTGGGCGCAATTAGCTTTGTTAAAAACTGCCGCACCGCGTTTGAGTGTCTCCAGATCGGCAGCTTCGTGGGGAGGTGGTGCTAATGTATTCTGATACGCAGACATGGCATTGATTTGTTCTGCTACTTGGTATCCTGGCGAGGCTGCCATTAACCCATTTTGCATGAACAGCGAAGCCTTGGGATATTCTGGCATCCGAATCACTTCGTTGAAGCCTGGTTCCCCTGGTGTCGGATCGATCTTGTCAAAGAATTCTGATGGTTTAACTGCGTCTGGTAAACGATATTTAGGATTAGATGCATTTTGTAGCATTGCCCCCAAATAGGTATCTTTATCAATCCCTGCAAGAGCCTCGGCTGCATCTGCTGTGGTTGCTGGGTCGGCATTCACGCCGAATACGGCATTGTTCAAAGTTGTTAGTCCGTGGAACCAGCCAATAGAAGCAACACCACTCCACGCATAGGGCCAAGCGCCGTGAGTGTAAGAAGTTGGAACTTGGGCTGAATTATTCTTGAGGTCGCCGTTAGAGACAAAGTTGCCAGGAATCCAAGACAGCATCGCAGCGTCTACTTCATCTTCCAGGATTTTTGCATCTGGAAGGTATGCGTTTTCTCCTTCAGCATTGATGTAAGTATGCTGACCCGTGGTAATTTTGGTTGGGTTGACATCTGTTTGGCGAAAGAGTGCGGCTGAGTTACTCGCTAGCGCCAGCAGCGCACCGAGATTGATATCTGTATTGATTGCCCCTTCTAGAACGCGCCCAGTTTTATCGCTAACAGTAGCATGACACAACGCACAGCTAATGCCGACGCGAGGTTTTGCATTGTCAATATGTGTCACCATTCCCAAGGGAAATAGGGAACCTTTAGGGACATCTAAACCAGTATTCAGGACTGTGCCGGCATCAAATGTGCGTCCTCCCGCCGTGACATCTTTATCTACGGGAATCTGGAGGTTAGTTGTTGCTTCTCCCTTCAAAGCCAAAACTGCTTTAGCAACGCTGCCGAGATTGATGGGACCATCTAAAACACCAACGACATCGGTAAATAGATACTCGTTGCCAAAGGTTTCTCGATAAAAAGCATCGCGTCCCAGGTCTAGAGCAATTCCTAGTCTACTGAGGTACGATTAATAGTAATGTTGTGTATTCTGCCCAGATAAAAATGAAGGCATACTC
>NZ_RSCK01000079.1:15751-30740 GCF_003991895.1 Chroococcidiopsis cubana SAG 39.79 | reverse complement strand
TGAGACTATTGTGTGTGTATTTTGAGCATAGGTCTCAGTTTTCTTTTTGGCTAGTTTTTCTCATCGAACTCACGTTTAACTGGAGAGTTAAGCAGCTTTTTAGGCTCTCGGGCGATTCAACCAAAGCACTCAAATACTGTGCGTCACAATATCTTCGTCAATGGGAGCGGACGCAGAACTTCTGAACCTGCCACGATCGCAGTTGCCGCAGCTCAACATACCTTAACCGAATTGTTATTGTATCTGGCGAAGCAGGTTAAACATCATTTTCCCAACTCTAACCCTTATGGAATGACATTAACTCAAGGAGATCTCGCCGACTTAGAGAAGATGAAGGATGCCTTTCTCGACCTCAATGTCGTGCAGATTATGGGAACAACTCCAACCGGAGAGACGCATCAGAATGCGATTCGACGAACACTGATTGCCAGCAGTCGCAAATGGGCGCAGCACGTTCTAGAAACGCCTCTAGCTTGGGGAATTCATACTTTGTATATTGTAATTACAGTTGGATGGGCAATTCCTTTCAGTCAGACAATTCCTCTAGCCAAGACAATATTAGGTTTGGTTATGTGGGCAACTAGCATACCCCAAGATACGTTCTTTTTAGAAATAGTCATTCCGAAAGTCGAGTTGGTAGATATTGCAATTTATATATTTGGTCCGTGGTTCTGGACGCTAGCATTGCGGTACTTTCAAGGAAGACAACTCCTTGCCAGAACTGGCAAAAGAACGCTCATTATTGGTGACGTGCCTTGGGTCAGTAAATTATTAAAATCTTATGTAAGTAAATTATTTTCTCTCAGCTATGGAATTGCTTCTTTAGAAGTACATGGGGCAAATCCATCAGACGATTTATTACACGATTTTGGACACCGAGTTGTGAGAGGTACGTTGCTATTTTTGGGCTTGCCTGACGGTAGACGGGGACAAAAGCAAAAGCAGCAAGAAAGCGCTGTAATTATGACCGGTAAACAAGTAGATGGAGTGAGAAATATTAATGTCGGACCAGAAGTTGTGGTTATGGGTGCTAACCCTGAGATTGCGCGTAAAGGCTTTAGTAATGCGATCGTTTTAGCAGGTAACAATGAAGATTTTGACTTCAAAAACCAAAATACAGAAGATCGAAAGACACTAATTGAGGATTTGAGGGAATCTCGATTTGGGGCTTTTGAGCGGTTGCTAGCGAGTTACGTATTTTTCTGGGCTTTAGCCAAAAAAGTCGCTTCATTTCCTTTCCTGAGATATCAGTACTGGAAGTCTCAAAGCCGCACTAAAATTATGACAACTGCTGCACCAGTAGCAGGTATGAGCGTATTAACAGTTGTGTCGCAAAAACTGCATAAAGAACAAACGATTACTCCAAATTAAACTCCATTAAGCAACTAATCCAAAAATTTGAGACATGAACTCTATCTGTGCTCGCACATCACCTTTTTCAACGCCTTGCACTGGTATTGTCAACTTAACTAGGCACGTTCAAAATTCAGCACAATAATTCCTAAATATTAGGTGCGCTCAATTTATGCAGCCGATTTCAGCCCAACAACGTCTTGCTAATCTTGAAATCGTTGGCGCAAGAGTTGACGATGGTGTTGAGCGGTCAGTTGATGTTGTTTTGAGTGAAAGTGGTCTCAAATCGGTTCAAAAGTGGAGAGAAAGCGTTGGGCTTGCCCTGGAGATTTGAATCGCCGCATCCGGTGCTCTCAAATTCGTGTCGGAGTCGTGAGAATTCTCGCAAAGATTGTTTAGTCCCTTGTGTTGTTGATGTTCCACATTCTTCAAAACTTGCTTCTTCGCCGCTTCGTAGTTCTTCAGCTTGTCAGTCACGACTACCCGTGGCACGAAGCCTTGTTTTTTCAGAAGCTTGCGCTCATAATCGCTTTGCTGCCTTCGTGTCACGATGTCCTTGTAGTAAAATATCCAGCACGTTCCTTTCGGTATCTGCCGCTCGCCACAGATAATATTGCTGCCCCTTGAGCGTGACCACCACTTCATCTAAATGCCATTTGTCTGCAACGTAAGCGCGTTTGCGCCGAAGTTGATTGGCATACTGCTGCCTGAATTTTTGGCACTATTCTCGAATCGATTCGTATGTCACTTCAGTGCCGCGAGCGAGCATCATTTTCAAGGGTATTTTGGTAGCTCAAGGGAAGGGTGTAGTAGAGCCAGACACAGTAGCTGATAATTTCGGCGGGGAATCGATGGCGAGAATACATGAGGCAGAAATCGTGAACCTAGTGGAACCAGTACGATTATTCTACTTTTGGGTTAAGTTGACAATGCCCCTAGAAGAGTGTAGAACCTTAAATTTTACTTATTGACAAGATGTTTTTGCATTGATACATTTATACTCAAGGCTCAACACATATAAACTCCACGAGCGATCGCAGTGGATAAGATACTGCCCATGCAGTGGCGATCGAGACGTTCAAAGCGCAGGAATCGCTTTTAGCAGAAACCGAATTACGAAACTAGCAAGTATTAGAATAACGTAATCGAGCCAGACTGTAAAAATATCAAGCGCGTTACCATACAAATAATCGGATTCGAGTCGTTCAATACCGCGAGACGAAGCTTGAGCAGTATTGAAGCGATGAACACGATCGGCGATCGCACAAGTGAAGTTTATCAAAGCAATCTTTGGAGCGATCGCTTAAGGTAACGCGAACGATACAGAGCATTTGTCAATCAAAAGTATTTGCGACACAACCAGAAACATTAATAATAGCTTCCAACTTTCTAAACTAAGGAGAAAACATGACGAGTCAAACCAATCTGCCAGGGGAAGTACGGGATGTTACCCCACAATTTACAGAATCAGAGAAAGAAACGTTCCAATGGACTCTTCAGTGGTATCCAGTCGCCGTTGTAGATTTCTTAGACCCGTCCCGCCCTCATGCAATACAGCTATTGGGTAAGGAGCTTGTCTTATGGCGAGATGGCAGTCGTCAATGGCGTTGCTTTGAAGATTTTTGTCCCCATCGATTAGCTCCTCTTTCTGAAGGACGTGTTGAGTCTGACGGTACGCTTTTGTGTGCCTATCACGGCTGGCGGTTTAACTCGGAGGGGAACTGTGTTAGCATCCCACAGTCTAAAGATAAGCAAGCTGAAGCTCTGCACTGCTCAAATCGTAGATCGTGTGCTGTTGCCTATCCAACACAGGAGCGCCAGGGACTATTGTGGGTGTGGGCAGAGGCAGGCGACTCTGCCCACATAGAAAGCCAATTGAGACAACCACAAATCATTCCAGAGTTAGAGAGCAACTCGGACAGGGTAGTGCAATTATTCTGGAATATCCGCGACCTGCCTTACGGATGGGACTTTTTCATGGAAAATGTGGCAGACCCAGCTCACGTACCTGTTTCTCATCATGGGATTATGGGAAGTCGATACCAGGACGACCAGTATTACGACATGATTCGAGTCCGAGAGATGTCTACTCAATCAGGATTTTCCTTTGAAGTCGTACCAGCTGGATCGAAGCTTTCTCAAAAGATTCATGACTTTCAACCGCCAAGTCTGATGAGAGTTGTTTCAACCTATAAAGATGGTGGTCAACTGATCCTGGCTTTATATGCTAGCCCAACCCGTCCTGGTTGGTGTCGGCATATTGGCACTCAGGTGTTAGTGAAAAACGAAGCGGGTAAAAAACCAGAAGGGGTGGGGTTTTTTGCCCTACCGATGCCTAACTGGTTAGGTCACGTGCTAGCCTCTTTGTTCCTGCATCAAGACACAGTATTCTTGCATCGTCAAGAGAAGATTCTTGCTAGACAGGGAAGGGATAAATGGCTGGATGCAGTTTATACTCCCAATCCTCAAGACAAGATGACAATTGCATTTCGCCAGTGGTTGGAGAAGAGGGCTGGGGGTGGTATCCCTTGGGCTGGTGAATCTAGCTCAGACCTCCCACCAATAGAGCAGCAAGACAAGCAGAAGTTGTTTGATGTATGGACGACCCATACTCAACAGTGTAGAGTTTGCCAGGATGCGCTAAAGAATATTAATCGCCTAGCTATGGTAGCTCGTGTGGCAGCGATTGCTTGCTTGTGTCTCGGTGTCATTATGGACTCTCGAACTGTGGCAATGAAGGCGGTAGTGACCGGAAGTACATCTCTTTTGACCGCTCCCCCTACTCAATTCTGGTGGGCGATTGGCGGCGCAGTCTTATTTGCCATGCTAGGATACCTGCTCAAGAAGCTCAAACGGCTTTTCTATGTTTATGAGTTTGAACACGCCCAGAATGACTGAGTAAATGTGGCATGACAACATAACTAGAGGTTTCAGAAGCAATTAGCAAAAACAATTAGCAAAAACGATGGAAACAAGAACTTAACAATAATTAAGAGAAACTATGGACGAGGAGAGAAAACCAACAGAATTACATCCAAAGATCGAAGCAATTCTGGATGAATTGGGAACAAGCGACAGTGAGTGCGAGAATCATTGCCGTGAATTGTTTTTTAATGGTGAATACGACAATGTTAAGCAATTCCGGCTTAAGGATTTGCAAAGCTCTTACTATCGCTGCCTGTCTTTCCTTGCCAGTGCAGTAAGTGTCAGCAAATCTCCGAATCAATCAAATTTGCCGACAATTTTGGCAGAAGCTTGTGAAGCTTGCGCGGATTACAAGCGTGAAGAAACACTTCGGAAGCTTTCAGCAGTGTTCAATTCATTACACTGAAGAGTTATAGTTTTTCTCGCGGATTCCAGGCTGGAAAATAACTAATGGATAATTTTCCATTCAACACTTCTGTAGTGATGAAAACTTGAGTTATGAAAACTTGGTTTGATACAGCCCGTCTGGGAATGTTCGTACACTGGGGACATAGTTCGGTAAGAGGTTGTGAATTGTCATGGTCGCTGGTTGGTGGAGTGTCCAGTTTGCCATATTGTGGCAATGTCCCAGTAGATGAATATCACAGCACGGCAAACAGCTTCAACCCACAAGACTACAACCCCTTAGAGTGGGCGCGGTTAGCAAAACGCATGGGAGTACAATATGCAATTTTGACAGCAAAGCACCACGATGGCTTTGCTATGTTCCACACGCAGCAATCGGACTTTTCGATTCAGCACTCGCACTACAAAAAGGATATCGTGCGAGAATTCATTGAAGCGATGCGCTCTGAGGGGATTCGCATTGGCTTATACTTCTCGTTAATTGACTGGCATCACCCAGATTATCCAGCCTTTACGGAAGCTGATAAGCCCTATACGTTCGGTCAATGGCGACAACCAACGGACTCACAGTGGCAGCGGTTTATTCACTTTATGTTCGATCAGGTGCGAGAACTGCTGACGAACTACGGTAAAATCGATCTTCTTTGGTTTGATGGAGCTTGGGAACGCACGCCGGAGCAATGGCAAGCAACTGTATTACACGACACGATCCGCTCGTTACAACCAGAAATTTTGATAAACGATCGCTTGCCTCCATTGGGCGACTTTAGCACTCCAGAGCAACTTATTCCACCCCAACCGCTACAGGGAGTCTGGGAAACCTGCATGACGATTAATGATAGTTGGGGCTATAACTGTGGCGATACCAACTTCAAATCAGCACGTCAGTTAATTCATACATTATGTGAAGTCGCAGGCAAAGGCGGTAATTTACTGTTAAATATTAGCCCAATGGGTAACGGTCAAATTCAGCCAGAATTACTCGAACGATTGGTAGTGGTAGAAAACTGGATGGCTAGAAATAGTGAAAGTATCATTGGCACAATGCCAGCTCTAGAACCGTGGCAGTTTTATGGTCCATCTACACGCAAGCGCGATCGCATTTATCTGCATTTACTGATGAAGCCATACGAAACTGTGTCTGTGCGCGGCGTGCCGATTAAACGAGTTAAATCGGTTTCGGTTTTGGCTGATGGTACTAGGCTGCAATACACGACTCGTTGCGCGATCGTGGATACACTATTCTCTCATCCCGACCCTTTGGGTGAATTGACGATCCAAGTACCAGAATCAGCGATCGACTCTTACGCCACTGTCATTGCTGTTGATTTTATTCCACAACTCAACACAGACTTATCTGCAAGCAATCGCACCTAATTCCAGATCGAGTCATCCATAACTAGAGTTTAGACTAGTTTGCGGTGCGAAACGCAAAAGTTTCACAGTGATTGAAATAGGGCAAAATATACTCAATCACAAGGCTTTTGCGCTAGGTGTTACGAAAAAATATTATGTTGACCGGGAGTTCAACATTATCTTACAGATGAGTGGTGAATGGATGAGCAAATGACTTTGATTGACCATCTGCTTGTGATGACAAGCTGGTTGCAAATTATAAATCCGTACGTGACAGGGCTTTTCCGGTCATCTCGTCGGAAAAAACGTAGCTCTCGGCTTAATGCCTATAATGCCCTTGGTAATCGATAAGCTCAAGAGCTATGCAGCAGCAAAGAAACAAGTCCTAAAGGGCGTTGAGTATCGCTACTCACAAGGGATTGAACAATTGAGCGGAAAACTCTCATCAGTCCACACGAGTGCGAGAGCGACGAATGCGAAAATTCAAATCCCCAAGGCAAACGCAACGATTTTTGTCTGCATTTGGTTCGATTCGAGACCACTTCTACCTCAAACAACATCAACTTACCGCGATAGCGCTATCACCAACAATTCCGTCAACGATTTCAAGATTGGCGAGAAGTCACTCTTGCTAATTTCTGATGCATAATTTCAGCAATCATGGCTTCGCAGGAATAATCGTGCTGAATTTTTCGCCTGCTGTCTTAAGTTGACAATACCGCTGTGACTTAAGTTCCTTTTAGCCTCTTGATTTGTTACACTCCCATAGCGGATTGGAACGTTAGAAGAGGGCTATGTTGGGCGTTTGAAGTAGAATTTGAAATCAGACCAAAGCTCATTCAATGGTTTCTTGATACCTCGACATTGATAAATCGGCAAATTGCTCTTAATCCCAACACTCTCTTCATGTGTAACTGTAGCAACCTGTTCTACGGAATCGAATCTTTGTTTCAAAAAACTCAGGTTACCCCCAACACTAAGCACCAGTTCGCCGGAGTACTCTTTCGGTCCCCAAAAATAGTAACCTGTATGCCCACTGATTGCTTTGGGAAGGTTGTAGTTCCGACCCCAAAAATCAATGGCTCCCGCATCCCCATACCTCCAAGCTAAGATGGCACACTCAGACTGTTCGCTGGGCGTCATGCGATCGTACACTGCTGCAACAGTTGCCACTGTTTCTTCCCAACCCAGCATCAATCTAAAATGCCAGGGAGCTTGTTCTGACTGATTCTTTATATCCTTCGCTAAGGTGGGAGGTCGGTAGACAAAATTGGAGTAACCGATCGCCATCTCGATTGGCAAAATCGGTAGCCCAATTGGTGCCAGGATAACACCTCCAGCGATTAAAAAACTTAAGAAGGCGGATTTCAGATATTTACCATGCTTGAAGAGTTGCTCGAACACAATTGCTCCCGCACCCAGAAACAGAGGATAAATCGGAAACAGGTAGTAGTATCGCGCCTCAAAAAATAGAAATAATCCCAGAATAACAATATATGTCCATCCGAATGCACGATATTTTCTACCATCTCTAGTAAACAGGTAGTAGTAAAGCCCCGCTAACCAAATAGGTAATGCTGTAGGATTAATCAAAATGATTTGTTGTAAAAATAGATCGAGAGTAGATTGAAGAAAAGGTTTTTTCTCGTATAAATTAGACTCTCGTTGGTGTTCTAGAAAAGCCCAACCATGCTGGCTTTGCCAAAGCACCGTTGGTAAGCAAATGACAATAGCAATCACACACCCTAGTAAAAGCCATCGATTAAACAGAAGCTTTCGAGCAGGGGTAATCGAGAAGCTAATCAGAAGACTGACAGCAAAGAAGGCAATGGAGAACTTGTTCATCAACCCAATCCCGATGACTAATCCAGCGAGTAGCCAAAGCTTGGGAGCTTCATACTTCAAAATCAAAATTGCTATGTAAGCGCAAATCATCCAGAGCAGTGGCTCAAACGCATTCATCGTCAGAACGGTTTGTAGAAACAGATACCCAGGCGCAAGAATCACCGCGATCGCCGCCAAGCACTGCGCAAATCTGCCTCCACCCAGCTCGCGCACTATAATTCCAGTTAAGAAAACCGTCAGTGCTCCAGCGATCGCTGGAAATAGGCGAATTGCAAACAGGGAATCGCCCAGCAACCAGCGGCTAATATTCGCAATGACAGCGACGAGTGGAGGAAATTCTGCAAAGCCCCAGTCTAAGTGTTCTCCTGCGGCAATGTAGTAAAGTTCATCTGAGAAATAACCATAGTGTCCATTGGTGAAAAAATGAAGCAGCAGTTTCACAACGGCTAAGGCACCCAGAAGGGCAAAGTCACTGCTGAGAAAACGTCTGGGCTGATTCATTTGAGCCGATAGTTTTTCAAACATGATGGAGCTTGTTCCGTTTTGTTGCAAAGATTCTCAGTGACGAGCGATTGGTATTGTCAAGTCAAATTTAAAGCCGAGATTGAGTGTTTGGCAGACAAAGGATATTAGGACCTACAAAAGCTTCATCCCAATAGTCGCACTCTTCAAAAAAAGCCTAGAGGTCGGGTGTTGAACTTCCAGCAAAAGAGCCAAAACACACAGTTAGCTCAATTGCAAGTAGTTGGCGCTGATTGCCAAACTATAGAACTAATTTTAGACTGGTTTCACATTGCCAAGAAATTCCAAAATCTCAAAACTGCTCTAGGTGAAGCCTGCTGCGAATCCATTGAAAATGCCAAGTGGACTCTCTGGCATAGAGAAGTAGAAGAGACTCTGCGGAAAATCGCCTTAATCTGCGACAACATCACTGATGAAAAGAAACGGTCTAAGCTTAAGGGATTGCATGATTATCTAAAGAACAATTTGGATTATCTGGTAAATTATGACGAGCGGCAGAAAGCCAATCTAGTATTCACCCGTCAATTGGCAGAATCCCATATCGATTCAATCATCAATGCCAGACACAAGCGGAAACAGAAAATGCAATGGACTGGAGAAGGGGCACATAATGTTTTGCAAATTCGAGCCAGCATGGTCAGTCAAGATTGGTCAGAAAAATAGCTAGAGTTTGTGTTGCCTGAGTCGGAAAAAGCAGCTTAACAATCACCTCTTTTCATATTAAATATTTACGCTTCCTCAGTTGAATTTCTTTAGCAGCTTTGAGTCCAGATTCTAATGCGCCTTGAAGCCAGCCTCTCGTCTTGGAAGTATGCTCTCCAGCAAAATAAATTTTTCCTTCTGACCTCCCTAGTTCTGAAAATAGTTTCTTCTCCTGTTCGTCTGTTGGGTAAGCCCAACCTCCCTTTGACCAGATATCTTTTGTCCATGAATAAAAGTGCGATCGCACAGAGTAATTACTGACTCCAGGCAAAATTTTCTCCCAATGCTGAAGTAATTTTGTCTGTTGAACTTTGCCCTCAAAAGCATCCATCTCAAAAGCTTTTTCTCCTTTGAGATAAGCATGAAGGATACCTGTCTTTTCAGGTTTATCCCAGGTAGTATGCCACAGTTCTTCATCCTCGAAAAATCCCCACCCATTTAAGTCATCTTTTTCCCAGAACCGAGCGGGGAATTTAACATAGCAACGGGTTGCTGCTCGATAGTTATATCCTCCTGCCGCCGCCTCTTTTTTGGCTGGAGATAGATCGGGTGAAAAAGTAATCCGATCTAAGACGGTTAACGGGACAGTACATAACACGCAATCGCCAAAATATCGTTGCCCCGATGAGCACGACACTTCAACACCATTAGATGTTTGTACAATCCGAGTAACAGCATTATCAAGTTTAATTTTTTCTGTCAATGCTTGGGTAAATGCTTGGGGAAGTAGATCGAATCCATCGGTCAGTTTTTGAATCTCTTGGGCGCGGATTTGCGGTTGATTTTGAAATAGTTCTTTCGCTGGGACTAATAGACGTTTTCCGTCCTTCATCGTGAGATATTTTCCAGTCGTCGGCGCAAACTGTGAGAGTCTTAAACCAAAATGTTTGATGTAACCAAGGGTTAAATGATGATTTGATGGGATTCTAGCCGCTCCAAGTTCTACTAAATCCTCTCCTTGAAAGGCTCCTCGCAGGGTTAATACTCTACCGCCGATTCGTTTCCTTGCTTCTAAAATGGTGACATCATGACCGACTGCTGTTAATTCATACGCTGCTACTAAACCGGAAATACCTGCACCGACAACGATTACCTTTTGATGCGGCAATCCTGGTGGCAAAGCGCCAAGGGATTTTGGTTCTTGGGCTTGTACTTGCTCGTAGGCTAGAGTTGCGGCAATGGTGAGAGTACTCCGCAATAAAAACTGACGACGACTCAGGTTGTACATACAGGAAGAACTAGCGATCGCTTAAGGACAGCAATTTAGGATATTCTCACTTGGGTGAGTTGTGCAGATAGTGCCAGCTATGAGTTAATCTCACCATTCTTGGTAAAGCTTTTTAGCACGAAACATAATTTCTTCATTCAGTAATCAAATCTTTGCTGGCTGACGAGGATACGAAGTTTCGACTGCGTGTGTATCCTACTCCACCACCGTTGTAACAGCATTCAACATCGATCGCTGCAATAGCGGCTTCAATATTGAACGATCAAACTTAGTACAGACTAGCATAAAAGTTTTTGTTCGCGTTTCTGTTTCTGGGTATAGCACGTGCACTTGGGTAGTGTGGTCGTGCCTCAGCAAAGTGTGGAATAAACAGCGATATCTTGCCAAGTCCAAGGTTCTGACGCTAGGTCTGCTCGTTGAGCCGCCGTAGTTCCTAAACGGGAATGTACCCAAATCCAGTTAAAGTAGCTGATGACCAAACGCAAGGTGATCTTCGTCGGCTCCCATGTGGTGTTCTACTTCATCTTAGGCATCGGTAGCGTTTGCTACCCTTACTGGTTTTCCCGTGTTTATAGGTCTTATCATGACTGCAAAGTGGACAAAGCATGGCTTCTTAGAACCGGAGTAATTTTCTGCCTCTGTATAATATCATTCCACGCTTTCCTGACGCACGATCGGCTCGTATAGTGGACACTTTTTTTGATATGCTGTTTCTACCCAACAAGCTTCTAGCAAGCTTTTGCTAAAATTTAGCGCTGCTAACCAAATCTCGCTGCCAGTAGTGAGCGCCCTCACACTTGAGATTTAGGAGGATAGATTGCGGTGAATAAACGGTGGAGAAACGCGGGGCTGTACGCCTTTCTAGCAATTGCAATTATTACAATTACTAATGTTATTCCTCAGAGGATAGCGTTCTTTGACAAACAACTTCAAAGTCGAGAGACATGGCGATACAGCGATTTTACTCGAGCAATTGAAAAAGGTATGGTTGTTAAGGTTGAGTTCAGTCCTGACTATACGAGTGCTTTATTCAAGACTGTAGACGGTAGCTCCGCGATCGTAAACTTGCCTAAAAAGACCGAGTTGATCGACATTTTGGTTGACCGTTCTGTTGATGTTTCTGTATTGCCACAAACCGATAAGTTTAAAATATTGAGAACTTTGTTTTTGGCAGTTCTGTTTTCAATATATTTATTCTTCTTGCTGCGACGCGCCCCAGTGGAAAAATGGCAGAGAAATGTTGAGTTGTTTGCGTTTGTGGCAATTTTTGTTGTTGTCATTGTTCTGGTAACAGTATCTTTTGACAAACAACCCCAGAGCCGAGAAATATGTTCATACACCTATTTGATTCATGCAGTTAAACGAGGTGAAGTCGCAGAAATTAAGATTAGCCACGATAACTCTAAAGCTCTAGTCGAATTCAAGAACAGCAGTTCTTACAGTTCTTACGACCCGCGCCCATTAGGTGTAGTAACCTGGTTGACTGACAAAAGTGGGGATAAGGGGAGGCATAGCCCTTGATTGAAGGGCATTCCACGTCGTAGTGTAACTGGTAACCACACACAGTTATCGCTCCTTACAATGGCAAACACCTCCCACATTTATCATGAACTGCTTAAACTGTTAGGTCAATCAAAAACTTGGGCAGACATTCGCCACCTACATACGTTGAGCTGGATGGTAATCGGACTAATTTACTCAGAATGTATTAGTTTGACAAAGTGGACAATTTACATTGATAGCCGCGCCCTTTTCGCCCAAAGCCATCAAAGACGGTTGAGCCGTTGGTTACACAATCCTCGCATTAACGTTCAAAGGTTATACAGTCCAATTATTCAAGCTGCATTGTCTGCGTGGGGTACGTCCGAAATAGTTTTAGTTGGGGACACGAGTATGTTGTGGAATCGTTATTGTTTAATTCGAGTCTCGGTGCGATACCGAGGACGTGCAGTTCCAGTTGGATGGCGTGTGATTGAGCATAAAAGTAGTAGTATTTCTTTCAATGTATATGAACAACTATTACGACGTATATCTCGATTATTACCAATTAATACCAAAGTCAGGTTTCTGGCAGATAGGGGTTTTGCCGACACAAAACTGATGAACTATTTGGAGCATAATTTGGGTTGGCATTATCGGATCCGCGTCAAAAATGATTTGTGGGTGCTACCACCTGGTAAAATCCCATATCAACTGAGAGATCTCCATCTAAATCTTGGAGATGCAATACTTCTTCAAGGTGTAAAAATAACCAAGACCATCCCTTATGGTCTGGTCAATTTAGCTTTGGCGCGAGACCCAGTTAGTCATGAACTTTGGTACATCATTAGTGATGAGCCTACCTCGTTACAAACTTTGCGCGAGTACGGTGAGCGGTTTGATATTGAAGAAGAATTTTTGGATGAAAAGTCCAATGGCTTTCAACTTGAAAAATCCTTGATTCGTTCCCCTATGGCACTATCTCGTTTATGCCTTGTCATGGCAATTACGTCCTTATTTTTAACTGTTCAAGGACAAGAAGTTGTCAAAACAGGTAAACGACGTTTAGTTGATTGTCATACTTTTAGAGGCAACAGCTATTTGCGCCTTGGTTGGGAGTGGGTTAAGGGTGTATTGTCTCGCGGATGGCGGTTCTTTTCTACTCTTTGTCTTTGTGGAGATGTCGATCCAGATCCGGCAATTGCCTCTCAAAAACAAACCCAAAAATTTCTCGAACGCGAGTTTCAAGTCAGGAATTTTTCTTTTGCCTCGTAGTTTTGTCAGTCAACCAGGTGTAGTAACTGTATACTTGCCTGAAGACCATAGTCTGCTAAGCCAAGTTTGGCGTCAGAGTAACGTTACTATAGATTTTTCACCCCAAACAATTGAGGATTTCTGGTTTAAAGCACTAGGCTTTTTATTTTCTTTATTGCCTTTAATGCGTATATTGTTGCTGGGACGCAGCGTCAGCGATCTTAAAAGCAGCATAAGCGATCTTACAGGCACCGTAAGCGATCTGAGTAGTCAGGTGAAGGACTTTGACAAATCCAAAGCTATGGTACAGGAACCACAAGCCCAAGTAACTTTTAAGGATGTAGCAGGTATGGATCGAGCAAAGCTGGAATTAAAAGAAGTTGTAGACTTCTTGAAGAATACCGACCGCTTTGCTGCAGATGGGACAAAAATTCCTCAAGGCATTCTGCTGGCTGGGTCGTCAGGAATGGATAAAACTCTACTAGCTCGTGCTGTAGCTGGTGAAGCAGGCGTTCCCTTCTTGTCTATCTCTGGTTCCGAGTGTGTGGAAACGTTTGTCGGTGTGGGTGCTTCCCGCATCCGCGACTTAGTTGAACAAGCTAAATCTAATGTCCCCTGCATCGTATTTATTGATGAAATTGATACTGTAGGTGGTCAGCGGGGCGCTGGCTTAGGTAGTGGTAACGATATGCGCGAGCAAATCCTTAACCAGCTGTTGACTGAAATGGAAGGTATTAAGGGCAAGGTTGGCATCATTATTATCGCCGCAACCAACCGCCCAGATCTACTAGATCCGGCATTGCTGCATTCAGGTCGATTCGATCGCCAAATAGTCGTATAGTCGCCCAGACTATACCGTTGTGTTGTCTCTATGATGAGTTGTAGACATCACCAAATAAATTGCTTTGTGTCATTGGCGAAAATTTGCTGTAGTGCAGTAGAATTGCTGACAAATAAAACAACATCGTAATTTCCAATTACAGGAGCGTTAAAAATGTCCCTGTAACGTTTTGCAGCGTCCATGTAGGCAATCGAGTCGCGTGCATACTGAATTTTTTGCAGCCAGGGAGGAGCTGACGAACCATCAAGAAGACGAGGTTTTAAAATCATAGGTTTTAACTGAGAGCGAAAATAAAGTAAGTGGATTGCTGGAGATTCGCTCGGACTTACTTTGTCGTACAGCGCGATCGCTAAGGCCGAGCTGATAAATTGTTGGCTCGCGATCTCTCCTCCCGATCGATCCTCTGGACAGATCTTCTCCCGTAGAAAATGGTAAGAATAGCAGTGGCGTAGGCAAATAAGCTGTAAACGGCAGCAGGAACAGCCATATCGGGATTGTTTAACAGTCCGGCGGTAATTGCGATCGCTAGCGTCGCATTTTGAATTCCCACCTCGATCGCAATACAAATTCGTTGAGCAAAATTCAAATTGAACAGCTTGCCAAACCAAAATCCGATCGCCATTGAGATTGTATTCAGTAGTACTACCGCAATTCCTACTTGGGCGATAAAAGAGGGTATGCGATTCCACTCGTGAACGATTAGTACCAAGATAATTAAAGCGAGGAAGGCAACGGCAAGCCGATTCGCGGTCTTCTCTAGTCGGCGGGCTAAGTTGAGAAACTTTTGCCGGATTGTCATGCCCACAATAATTGGTAATATGGCGATCGCGAAAATTTGTAGCATTGTTTGTCCAATTGGTAAGGCGATCGCCGCACTTTGTCCGACAAAATATTGCAATGAAAAATTTGCGAGTATAGGAATTGTGAATACGGTAATGGCGCTACTCAAAGCTGTTAAAGTCACAGAAAGGGCGACATCTCCTTTCGCCAAATAAGTAATCATGTTGGAAGAAGGTCCGCCAGGACACAGAGCCAGGATCGTTACTCCCACCGCAATTTCTGGTTGCATCGGTATGATT
>NZ_RSCK01000079.1:12012-15741 GCF_003991895.1 Chroococcidiopsis cubana SAG 39.79 | reverse complement strand
ACAAACCCAAAAATTTCTCGAACGCGAGTTTCAAGTCAGGAATTTTTCTTTTGCCTCGTAGTTTTGTCAGTCAACCAGGTCGCGAACCTCTGCTGGAGAGCAGCCTGCTTAGAAAAACAAGCGGCGATCGCCTTGAGTAATTCATCTAACTTGAAGGGCTTAGTGATATAATCGTTTGCTCCTAGTTCCATAGCTTTACGGAAATCAGCCCGCTCCAGCTTGCTAGTGACGCAAATGAAGGGGATACCCGCACTTAAAGGATCTTGGCGCAGCGCAGTCAAAACACCATAACCATTAAGTTGGGAAATCGCAATCTCACAAAGTATCAAATCTGGTAGCTCTTTTTGTACCTGCTGGATACCAACCAGACCGTTTTCAGCACCAATAGCGTAGAAACCTTCAGTCTCAAGCCATTCTAGAAAGAGATTACGGGTTTCTGCCCTACCTTCAATCACCAAAACTTTTTTCATCGTCTTCTTTACAAATAAATCTATTAATGTGTAGTTGTCAAGAACGGCAGATATTCTAATTTTGTAAACTTACTAAGCTCTTCAACAAAAATCTAGTAAGGGCGCACTCCAGAAAGTAACCCCAGAAGACAAAAATTAATGCACTGATTCAACAGGTAATTCTGCACCCGCAGGCGATCGCAAATCTTCTACCATTTCTTGCACCGCAATTGGAGGTGGTGGAGTCAGGCGCGACACCACAAGAGTCACAATAAAGTTAATTATCATTCCTACAGTGCCAATACCTTCAGGAGAAATTCCAAATAACCAAGGTTGCATGCCGTAGAACTTCACCCCGACAATGTAGAACAGGGTGAATAACAATCCCACTATAATACCCGCGATCGCCCCTTCTCTATTTGTCCGCTTATCAAAAATACCTAGCACAATTGCAGGGAAAA
The DNA here is from genome assembly GCF_003991895.1 of Chroococcidiopsis cubana SAG 39.79. NCBI lineage: Bacteria > Bacillati > Cyanobacteriota > Cyanophyceae > Chroococcidiopsidales > Chroococcidiopsidaceae > Chroococcidiopsis > Chroococcidiopsis cubana. The sequence goes on along the minus strand of NZ_RSCK01000079.1, from coordinate 14,831 downwards.
AGCTAGCCGCAGCTAAGCCAAAGGCAAAAGCCACCACTTGCGCTACAAATCCTGGTGGATTAATCCCAAAATACCCTGCCAGCACCACGGCTAACCCGACCATAATTCGACCGACAAACACCCTTTGGGTTTCCGAGGCGTTGGGATTAAGGATGCGGTAGTAAATATCGTGGGCGACCGAACTAGAAATCACCAACAGCAAACCACTAGCCGTCGATAAAGCCGCCGCTAACCCGCCCGCCGCCACAAGTCCAATCACCCAAGGCGCTAATTTAGCTACCTCTGGCGTGGACAAGACAATAATATCGGGGTCGATGGTAATTTCGCTCGTACTTTTATCTGGTGATAGCTCAATTCGTCCGTCATTGTTTTTGTCTGTAAAAGTCAATAACTTGGTTTTTTCCCACTTATTTACCCAGTTCAATTGACGCACTTCGGTAATTGGTTGGTTGTGCAAAGTGCCGATCAAGTTGTAACGAGCAAAAGTTGCCAAGGCTGGCGCGCTGGTATAGAGTAGGGCGATAAACAACAATGCCCAACCTGCGGAATAACGAGCGGCTCTGACGTTAGTCACCGTGTAGAATCTGACAATCACGTGAGGCAATCCTGCCGTTCCCACCATTAAAGCGAGAGTTGTGAATAGTACATCTAACTGAGATCTGTTCGCGAAGGGTTGCGAATATTCTTTAAAACCTAAATCCAACTGAATCTGATTTAATTTGTCGACAATATCGCTAAACGTAAACGCCAGTTGCGGGATCGGATTGCCTGTGAGAATCATTGCGATCGCCACAGTTGGAATTAGATAAGCCACAATCAACACAACATACTGAGCTACCTGAGTCCAAGTGATGCCTTTCATCCCACCCAAAACTGAGAAGAACGCTACCACCACCATCCCGATCATCACGCCCGTACTGATATCGACTTGCAGAAAGCGGCTGAACACAATTCCCACACCCCGCATTTGTCCGGCTACATAAGTGAGCGAGATAAATAAAGCGGCGACAACTGCAACTAATCTAGCTGCATTGGAGTAGTAGCGATCGCCGACAAAATCCGGTACTGTATACTTGCCAAACTTCCGCAGATATGGGGCGAGTAATAGCGCTAGCAGCACGTAACCGCCAGTCCATCCCATCAAATAAATCGAGCCGTCATAGCCCAAAGTCGAAATCAACCCCGCCATCGAGATGAAAGAAGCCGCCGACATCCAATCTGCCGCAGTTGCAGCTCCATTCGCTATTTGGGGGATATCTTGCCCCGCGACGTAAAAGCCGGAGCTATCTCTAACGCGCGATCGCCAACCAATGTAGATATATATCCCGAAAGAGAGGGAGACTAACCAAATTGTCCAAAATTCTGCCATGATTCATCCTCACTTCCGAATCCCGTATTTGCGATCAAGCTTGTCCATTTGAACGGCATAGATGAAAATCAATGCTACAAACGTTAAGATCGAGCCTTGTTGTGCCATCCAAAAGCCTAGAGGGACGCTACCAATTCGGAGCGCGTTCAATGGCTGTACCAGTAGAATGCTGAACACTAGCGATACCAGCGCCCAGACAATTAATAAGTTCCGAATTAGAGCTGTATTTTCCTGCCAGTAAGCTCGTTGTTTGGCTTTATCTACTATTCTGTTCAGCATGATTTTTGTCTTAAATGATGTTGACTTCAACTTCGACCGATTAATTTTGTAATATCGGTTAATTCTGTGAGATTTTGAACAATACGCATAATTAGTCCTTTCTAGTTGAGAATACCTGACTATCTTCTTCCCCTGTACCCGCCTCTGGTATCCCTTCGTTTGGCTTCTTTTGTCATCCGGTTAGAATCGCATTGTTCTATGGCTTGAAGTCTTTCTCTGGTAGCTCCACCAGCCGGTCTAGCTAGCGGAATATCTTCGCAAGCTGTTGTATCTGTGCTAGTCTCTGCGCGATCGGGACTAGGGCGAGTTAATGCATTGTCAGGTGTTGGAGTAGATTGTGGTTCTTCAGGCGGCTTAGGATTACTCGAATCGGGTGTTGCGCCGTCGGAGCCAGGGGCAGTAATTGTGTCCGTAGGTGGTTCGGTCGTAGAGTGTTCTGTCTGCGTTTGAGACAGTAATAGCGTTGCTCTAGCTTCGGCTCTTGTAGCTTCGCCATTAACTAGAAATACAACAAGAATGAAACTACCTGTCAAAATCTGCTTCAACATTTTGTTTACCTACTCCATATGTTTGGTTGCTAGAAAATGAAAAGTGTCGAGCGCGTCCGAATTGAGGGACAGCAATTTTATCTAGAACCGAAATGTAAGCGACCGTAGCCGAGAAATTGACCGGAACTCTTCTCTCTAGCTGGAAACGCTGTCACACCGAATAGATAAATACCTCCATCAGGATTGCTCTCAGCTCTAAGGGCAACTGTGACTGTCGTGCCAGGTGACACGGGTGGATCGAACGCGATCATTGCTTCTCCAGGTTTGTTTGGCTGCTCGCCGCCAATACTGGCTAAAGGCACCTCCGATCCTCTAGCAAATCTGCTACCGAGAAAAGCACGACTGCGACTGAGATCGAACGAAACCGTGTCGGAGTTCTGGCGCTGAGAGGAAGTCCAATTGCGTCAGCTCTGGAAATAGTATCATCCAATCGCGGGTGAGGTAGTAAATTGTCGATCGGTCATAAATTTAATTGAGCTGGTTTTACTTTTATACTTCAAATCGCTTGCCCGTCTTACTTCCTATTCCCAAACCCAGCTAAGAGAAATGGCACGGTTGCTTTGACCAAGGTTGACATCAGCGAAGGCAGATATGCCTTACTGACTGAACGAGTGCGGTAACTC